>DASXUA010000390.1:0-5633 GCA_036505095.1 Phycisphaerae bacterium | reverse complement strand
GGGGATAAGCCCCGACGCTACAGACAATTCGCCATGCCAGCCCGCCCGGTATCTTCGCGTACCGGGCGGGCCTGCTTTTGCGCAAAAAGGAAATTCGCCGGTGACCGTGTGTAATACCGGTCCGGCGAATTCCCTCGCAGGAGGTGCGGAGTACCTCCCTCTCTCGCACCACATAATTTGCAGAAAAAGCTTGGCCTTGTCAAGCCTTGATTGAGCAATTTTTCGGAGAGTACGGCGAAATCGGGAATCCCGCTGGGCTCGGGACTGGACCGCTGATCATAAATCGCCGAGGGTGTGCCCAAGCTTGGATTTCTTGACGCGCAAGTATCCGACGTTGTGCTCGTTCGGGGCGATGCGAATGGGCAATTGTTCGGCGATCGTGATGCCGTAGACCTGCAGGCGGCTGACCTTTTTGGGATTGTTGGTGAGGATGCGCAGAGCGCGCAGGCCCAGGTCGCGGCAGATTTGGGCACCGATGCCGTAGTCGCGGCGATCGACCGGCAGGCCGAGCGACTCGTTGGCTTCCACCGTGTCCATGCCGGCGTCCTGCAGGGCGTAGGCGCGCAGCTTGTTGTGCAGGCCGATGCCGCGTCCTTCCTGACGCAGATAAATGATGGCGCCCTTGCCTTCCTTCTGGATCAGCCGCATGGCCGTGCGGAGCTGCGCCGAACAGTCGCAGCGCGAGGACCCGAACACATGGCCCGTCATGCATTCGGATTCCACCCGGACCAGGACCGGCTCTTCGTGCACCACCGGGTGACCGGTCGGATCGAGCTGCCCGACGCCGCCGCAGCACAAAGCCAAGTGCGGATCCGGATCGACCGGCGAGTGGTACGAGATCAGCGTGAACTCGCCGAACTCGGTAGGCAGGCGCACCGCCGCGCCGCGCCGCACGAAGCTCTCTTTCTGCATGCGATATTCGATGACCTGCGCGACTGTGTAGAGGTTCAGTCCGTGCTGCTGGGCGAAGCGCACCAAGTCCGGCAGGCGCGCCATGGTGCCGTCGTCGTTCATGATTTCAATCAGCACGGCCATCGGCTTGAGACCCGCCAGACGGCACAGGTCGACTGAGCCTTCGGTTTGTCCGGCGCGCACCAGCACCCCGCCGTCGCAGGCGCGGAGTGGATTGAGATGACCCGGTCTTAACAGGTCGCCCGGCTGCGTGTCATCGGCGACGGCCACCTCGATCGTTCGGCAGCGATCCGATACGGAGACACCGGTGGTCACGCCGAAGCGCGGATGGCCGTCGATCGAAACGGTAAACGCCGTCCCGAAGCGCGTGGTGTTCTCGGGCGTCTGCAACGGCAGGCTGAGCGCATCGCAGCGCTGGCGCGTCATGGGCAGGCACAAGACGCCGCGGCCCCAGCGGAGCATGAAATTGATCATCTCCGGCGTGACGCGCTGGGCGGCGACGACCAGGTCGCCTTCATTCTCGCGATCGGCATCGTCGACCAGAATGATCATCTTACCGGCGCGCAGATCCTCGAAGGCCTGCTCGATCGGACTGAAAGGTGACTGGCTCACGCTGTTCTCCATGTCCCGACGGCGGAACGACACGCGCCACTCGTGCGCTCACCGCACCGGGACGTTCTGACTGCACAGCGGCGACACTTATGTCCGACCGCGCGCCGCGGTTTTGTGGTGTGTGGCCGCGAAGCGGTTGCCCACCACGACGTAATCCACAGTGGCCGCGACGGCCACCGTGCTGGCCAGCCACCAACAGGCAACTGCCACCCAGTTCCATCCGGAAGGCATGTCGGGCCAGGCAAGCACCGCGGCCACCATCAACCATTCTAGCAGCGTGGAGGCTTTCCCCAAGGGGCGCGGCCGGATGGTGAATTGTTGTCCGGTGGAAATCTGCACCAGCGCGTAGCCGATGGCGATGATCAGGTCTTTCCCGATCGTGACGACCGGGACCCAATTGGGCAGCTTGTGTCCGGCGATGGCCGTCGCGGGGAACGCCAGTAGAATCACGGACACGGTCACCATCAGCTTGTCGCTGAGCGGGTCAAGAAACTTCCCGATCACCGTGACCTCGTGCAGGCGCCGCGCCAGAAACCCGTCGAGGGCGTCGCTGAAGCCCATCAGCAGCCAGAGCACCAGGGTCGCGCGGCGCCCGGCGTCGCCCCAGTCGTTGAGGTTCAGCAGCCCGATGACGAGCGGCGCAATCAGCACGGTGCGGGCGATCGTGATGCGATTGGGCCAGTTGATCCAACTCATGAAGTCTAGAGACAAGAGAACCAGAGACCAGAAACCAGAACAGCGCCCGGAACTCGTGTAGTCTCCCGCTTCTGATGTCCAGTTTCCAGCTTTTAGCGCCGCGCCTGGCTGGCGGTTACGAAACGTACGATCTCTTCGGGGGTGGCCGGACCGACGTGCGAATGATAGGTGCCGTCGCGATGGACCAGCACCATGGCCGGCACGCGCTCGATCCCAAAGCGGGCCATGTAGCTGCGGTTGGCGGCGAAGCTGTCATCCAGAATGCAGTTGACGGTCTCGACGAAATGCAGCGCCACCTCGGGCCGATTCATGAGCCGCGCCAACAGCTCGGTCGATTCGGGCGATGCCCACGATTTGTAGACGACGAAGAGTTCGCGATTGCGCTGCTGGGCGTGGAGCACGGCGCGTTCGTAATCGTTTTCCCAATGATAGTCGATGTCGCGCGGCACCTGCGCGTTGAGGTTGGCCGGCTGACCGGGTCCGCTGGCGGAGGCCAGAAAGGTGCGGATCTCCTCGACGGACAGCAGACCCTCGCGTGAGTGATACGTGCCGTCGGGGTGAATCACGATGAGCGCTGGCGGATACTCGACGCCATACTGGGCGACGAACTTGCGGTTCGGCGGGAAATCGCTGACCAGCACGCAGAAGATCGTGCCGTTGATGAGCGGGGCGAGTTGGCCGTTTTGCAGGTTCTCTTTCATCTGGCCGCTGGCCGGATCTTCGTGGTTCTTGTAGAAGACCAGGATGGGACGGTCGGTGTGCCGCTGGCGCGCCTCGGCCTCCTCGTAGGTCAGGACAGTCTGGGGTCCGCAGCCGGTCATGAGCAGCGCCACGCCAGCGAGCAGCGCGGCGCCCGTGAGCTTGCCTGCGTTCGCGGCCGGTCGTCGGGATGTTTCCTGCATCAGCGAATCCGTCTAGAGCCGGCGAAGCACCAGCAGGGTCTGGTCATCATGGGGTGTGGCGGTCTTTGAAAACGCGCGCACCTCGTTGACGAGGCCTTCGAGCAGCGCGGGCGCGGCGGACGTAATCCGCTGGGTGAGCGCCGCCAGCAAGCGCTCATCTCCGAAGAGTTCGTTGGCCGCGTTGCGGGCTTCGGTGATGCCGTCGGTGTAGAGCACCAGCATGTCGCCATGCTCGAGGCGCACGGTGTGCTCGTCATAGGCCCGACCGGGAAAGAGCCCCAGCGGCACGCCGCCCACCTGCGAGAGCGACTCGAAGCCGGCTTGGCTCTGGCGCCACACGAGCCCCGGATTGTGCCCGGCACAGGCATAAGTCAGAGACCCGTCACGCGGATCCAGCGCGGCGTACAAGGCGGTGACGAAACTGCCGTCCATCAAGCTGGCGTGCAGCGAGGCATTCAGCGCGGCCAGAACCGATCCGGGCGGCGTGACTTCGCCCGGGTAGGCATAGAGCAGAACGCGCATCATGGCCATGCCCACGGCGGCAGCGGCGCCGTGGCCCGATACGTCGGCGATCATCACGCCCCAGCGGCCGTCCGGCAGCGGGAAGAAATCGTAGTAGTCGCCGCCGGCGCGCGAGCTGGCGCGGTAGTAGGCGTCCAGCTCGTAGCCTTCGATCCGCGGCAGTTCTCGGGGCAGCAGCGAGTGCTGCAAGCGTTCGAGCTGGCGCATTTCGCCGTCGAGCTGATCGTGCAGCGTCTTGGTCAGTTCAAACAGTTCCAGGTTCTCGAAAGCCGCGACGCTGAGGTGCGTCATGATGGCCGCCAACTGAATGGAATCCTCAGTGAAGGCGCGCGGTTTGTCAGCCAGGAAGTGTACCTCGGCCTTGTGATAGGCGCGCGTGGGTAATGAAAGCAGGCTGCGGCACGAGGCGACGGTTTCGGCCAGAACATCGCCGGGATCGTACCAGTCGGCCGGCAACTCGGGCCAATAGAGGATGTCTTCGCCCTGCCGCGCGTGGTTCAGGTACGAATTGCGGATCGGCACGTCCGTCTGATCGCGGAAGCGCACTTCGCCGCGGATCAGCGCTGTGTCGAGCCGGTAGCCGCCCGGGACACTTTCGTCATGGAAACAAGCCAGCGCCACCTGATGCGGCAGCATCGCGTATCCCAGCATGTATAGACGGCGGGTGAGGTCCTGGAGGGTCATGTCGCGGCGCGTCAGCGGATCCGACAAGCCGCCCAGCATGCGGACCAGATTGATGCCGCTGCCGGGCAGGTTGCCGTGCCAGACGGTTGGAGCTACTTGAATGACTGGCAAGTTCGGTGATCCTCAGCCTACGCGTGAATGCAGCCACGCGCCGCGTGCGGCATTTATGGCACGGACAGGCGGAACTGTCCAGCGCGTGAGCGGGCGTCAGACCGGCGACTTGAGGATCGCAAGTTCGGCACGGCGCGAGCGGCCCGGGGGGTGCTTCAGCAGGAATTCCATGCTTTCAACAGCATTCGCCTCAAATACGCGAAACCCACACTCACCGCAGACCAATGCTGGAACCTGCTGAAACAGGTAATGGTGGCCGGCACGGCGCCGGTAGACGCTGACGCGCCTGCGCACCAAACGGTTATTGCAGTTCTCACAACGCGGAGCGACATGAACTCTATCTGAGGACATGTGCCGTGATGATACGCAGTCTACGTGGACCGATCAAACGAGCGATAACCCGCATCCCACGTCCGTCGATGGCGCGCCCCTGAACTTCGTACTTACGTTGCCCGCGCCAAGCGCGCCGCAACGAACCACTGGCGAAGCAACTGAGCACGTCGTCGTACGTGAGATTATCCTCGTCCAGCTCTTCAAGCGCATGTTGCGTGAACTCGTACTGACCACGCAGCAACAGGCTCAGGAGCTTGGCGATAATGTCCATCCGTACACTCGATTACTCCCACTCGATCGTGGCTGGAGGCTTGCTGGAGATATCGTAGACCACGCGGTTGATGCCCTTGACCTCGTTGATGATCCGCGTCGCGCAGCGGGACAGGAAGGCGGCGTCGAACGGGTAGATGTCGGCCGTCATGCCGTCGACGCTGGTCACGGCGCGTAAGCCGCAGACGCTGTCGTAGGTGCGATAGTCGCCCATCACGCCGACCGTCTTGACCGGCAGCAGCACCGCGAACGCCTGCCAGATCGCGTCATAGAGCCCGGCGTTGCGGATCTCTTCGAGATAGATGGCGTCGGCCTTGCGGAGGATATCGCAGCGTTCCTTGGTCACTTCGCCGGGGATGCGGATCGCGAGGCCCGGGCCGGGGAACGGATGGCGGCACACGAAGATCTCGGGCAGCCCCAGCTCGCGGCCGAGCGCGCGGACCTCGTCCTTGAACAGCTCGCGCAGCGGCTCGACCAGCTGCATGTTCATCCTCTCGGGGAGGCCGCCGACATTATGGTGACTCTTGATCGTCACCGACGGCCCGCCGGTGAAGCTGACGCTTTCAATTACGTCGGGATAGAGCGTGCCTT
>DASXUA010000389.1:0-12706 GCA_036505095.1 Phycisphaerae bacterium | reverse complement strand
CGCGCGCCACGGCGGTTGGACCGCAAACGAATTCCGAAACCCAGCCGGCGGAGACGCAGCCGCGCGACGTGCAGAGCCCCGACCGTCAGGGAGCGCTCACGACTGAGCCGGCCGAATCGCAACCGGCGCCCGTCCTGTCGTTCAAACTTTCCGATGCCCTGGCTTATTCGATGAAGAACGGCCGGGCCTTCCAGAATGCCAAGGAAGACCTGTATCTGGCGGCGCTGGCACTTACGCTGGAGCGGCACCTGTGGACGCCGCGCTTCGCGGCCGACATCAAATCGGAATTCGTCGACTGGGGCGAGATCAACAATTTCGACCGGGCGATGAGTGCGGTGAGTCAGGTCTCCGTCGAGCAGAAGTTGCCCACGGGCGGCACGCTGACGGCCAACATCGTCAACAATCTGATGCGCGACCTGGGCCGGCACATCACCTCCGGCGAAAGCGGGCAGGTGATGATCGCGGCGAACATTCCGCTGCTGCGCGGCGCCGGGCGGGCGGCTTACGAAACGCGCTATCAGGCGGAGCGGAACCTGATCTATGCTGCCCGTGAATTCGAGGCCTTCCGCCGCAGCTTCCTGGTGGACATCGCCACCGACTTCTTCCGCCTGCTGAGCCTGCGCTCGCAGGTTGAAAGCGCCATCGCCAGCCAAGAGGCCTTCGCGGTGGACGTGGAGCGCGTCCGCGCGCTGGCCAAGGCCGAGCGGGCCATTTCGGTCGACGTCGACCGGGCCGAAGTGCAGTATCTGGAAGCCCAGAACCGCGTCGTCAATACCCAGGAGCAGTTCAGCAACGCGCTGGATGCGTTCAAGATCCGTATCGGCATGCCGACCGAGACGCCGCTGGAGATCGGCGACGAGGAAATCGAGTTGCACGACCCGCGGGTGCCGGAGGACCCGGCGATCGAGACGGCGCTGGTTTACCGGCTCGATCTGCTGAACGTACTGGATAGCGTGGATGATGCGCGGCGCGGCGTGGCCGTCGCCCAGAACCACCTGCTGCCGGATTTCAACTTCAGCGGCAACGTGAGCGTGCCGACCGATCCGGCCCTGAAAAATTCCGTGCATTACAACTATGATCGCGCGGTATGGCGCGGCATGCTCGATCTGGAAGTGCCGCTGGATCGCAAGGCCGAGCGCAACATGTATCGCTCGTCCCTGATCACCCAGCGCCGCGCCGAGCGAATGCTCGATCAAACGCGCGAGCAGGTACGGCTGGACGTGCGGCGCGCGCTGCGCCGGTTGGAGCAGGCGCGCTTCTCGATGGAGATTCAGCGGCGGAATATCGAGATCAACGAGTTCCGGCGGCGCGTCGCGCGGGCGCAATTCGACATTGGGCGGCTGACGTCGAACCGCGACGTGATCGAGGCCGAGAACGATCTGCGGCTGGCGAAGGACAGCTTTGCCGAGGCCCTATCCAACTATCGCCAGGTGATACTGGAGTTTCTGCGTGACACGGGCACGTTGCGCGTCGACGATGACGGCCACTGGGTGCGGCAGTCGGATTTGAAGGTCTCGGGCGCTCCTGGCGGAACGGCGCAGGAGGGTCCACTCATTCCCGATGGCGCGCGCGACGCGCCGCAATAGGTTCCCACCGCCTATGGCGCGCAGCGTGCCTGCGTCGCGCCGCGTCACGGCCCCATCCAGCGCGAGATGGCGCGGCTGTGGAACTTGCCACACTCGCCCGTTCACAGCACCCAGCCCGGTCGATATGAGCATGTGGATCGTCATGAGTGTTCTGTGGGCGGCAAACAAAGGGGCCGCGACGCGCGTTGCGCTGCGGCCCGTCGGTTGTGTGGCCCATGCGAGTGGGTCACGTTCGCTGTCAGGTGCGACCGCCGCCGGGAGGCTTGGGGACCTGGCGCTGCAGACGCTCGATCTTGGCCTTCAGATCCTGGATATAGATTTCCAGATTCTTGATCTGAACCTCGAGCTTGCCCAGTTGCGCCTCCCACTCCGCCACGATCTGCTGGCCCTGCCGCACCCGGTTCAGATAGTCCGGATTGCCGGTCTGCCGATACAGCAGAGTCCAGTCAGCGATGTTCTGATCCATCTGATCGATCTGGCCGTCCAGGCTGTCAGCGCGCACTTGCAAGAGCTGCAGCTCCGCCTGCGCTTGATCCAGCATCCGCTGGAGCCGCTGGATTTCGGTGCGCTGCGCCAAGGCCGCGGGCACTCCGACCAGCACGCCCAGAACCGCCAGCGATATCGTCCGTCTGATTTGATGCGTGTACATCGCACGCCTTCCTTTCTCAGTATTTGCGGACGGAAGCGGGCCGACCGCCGACTCGCATCCCGCCCGACCAACCGCTGCGCACTACTCGCGGATGAAAACGAGACTTGTCTGCGAGCGGTGTGACTTCTCTCTCCTTCAGGCTGTCGACGAGCCGCAGGTCCTGATAAGCAGGTGTTGTGCCGCGCCGCAAACCGCGCAGCTTGCGTGAATTCAGTGATCGCATGGGTCGCGGGCCCGTCGGGCTGCGTGAGATCGCACGGGCGCCTGAGGGAAACGCCCCAATCCGCGCGTGAGCCCTCCTGCGAAGCCGCGCCGGGGAACGCTCGGAACGCGCTCGATGCGTGCTGCGCGAAATTCCGCGGCGTCTGTGGAATTTGGCCCAGTGGCCGCTCGCCAAAAGACCCCGCCGCCCGCGCCAAGGCCATCGGAATGCGGACATCCACGTAGAACATCCGGAACGCCGCGTGCCCTTGATGCGGGTGGATGGTCGGGAGATATGGGAAACCCCGAGCGACGCGCCTGTGGAGGCTCGCCGGCAGGGCTGACCTCCCAAGGCAGCGCCTGTCGCGCAGGGTGCTGTACAATGGCCGCATGCGCGCAGCGACGCTCGACGAAATGAAGGCTTACATCGCGTTTACCAGCGAGGATGAGGCGAACGTCGCCTCCCTGGGCACGCAGGTCGCGCCGCACCTGAGGGCGATCGCTGATCGCTTCTACTTGCAGATCATGCGGCATCCCGGAGCGCGCGCCGTACTGGAGGCCGAGCCGGGCCGACTCGCGCGGTTGCACGAATCGTTTGCCGACTGGCTGGCGACGCTCTTCTGCGGACGCTACGACGCCGAATACTGGCAGCGGCGCGCCGAAATCGGCCACGTTCACGTGCGGATCGGCTTGCCGCAACATTACATGTTCGGCGGTATGGAGATCGTCTGGCAGGAGCTGGAGCGCGTTATTCATGCGGCGGCGGTACCTGAGATGGAACCGAAGTTGGGCGCGCTGCACAAGCTGCTGACGCTCGAAACGGCCTGCATGCTGGGCAGCTACCAGCTCAGCTACTCCGAGGCGGTGCGCCTGGGTGAGCGCAGCGCGGTGCAGGAGCGCCTGACACGGGCCGAGCACCTGGCGCACATCGGGCAGATGGCGGCCTCGTTGGCGCACGAGATCAAGAACCCGCTGGCGGGCATCAGTGGCGCGATCCAGGTGCTGCGCGACGGTCTGCCGGCCGACGACGAGCGCCGTCCCATTCTGGGCGAGGTACTGCGGCAGATCACGCGGCTGGACGGGACGGTGCGTGACCTGCTGATCTATGCCCGGCCGCGCCCACCGCGCCCGCAGAGTTGCGATCTGCACGAGGTGGTCGAACGCGTGCTGACGTTTCTGGCGGGCGAGCCCGAGATGCGCCGCGTGCGCGTCGAGTTTCAACCCGAGGCTTCGCTGCCAGCGCTCGAATTGGACGAGACCCAGATCGAGCAGGTGCTCATCAACCTCATCCTGAATGCCGCGCAGGCCTCGCCGGACCGCGGGCTGGTTCGGGTCCGGATCCACACGAACGACGCGTCGGTACACCTGGTCATCGAAGATCAGGGTCGCGGAATGGACGAAGCCGTGCGGCAGCGGGCCTTTGAGCCATTCTTCACCACGAAAGTCCGCGGCACGGGTCTGGGGCTGCCGATCTGCCGGCGTATCGTCGAGTTACACGGTGGTAGCATCGAAGTCGAGAGCGCCGTAGGCCACGGAACCCAAGTTATCGTGGAGTTGCCGCGCGGGAAGTGAGTTGTGAGCGGCATGGTCGTCCGCTCCTGAACCCTGAAAACTGAAAACTGAAACCTCAGTCATGCAAATACGTGTGCTCATCGTTGAAGACGAGAGCCTGATCCGCTGGTCGCTCGGGCAAAAATTCGGCGAGCGCGGTTACCAGGTGATCGAGGCCGAAAATGGCGCTGCGGGCCTGGAAGCGCTGGAGAGCGGCATCTGTGACCTGGTCATGCTGGATTACAAGCTGCCCGACATGACCGGGCTGGACGTGCTGCGCCGCATCCGGCAGCTCGATGACGACACGGTAGTGATCATGATGACGGCCTACAGCACCATCGAGAGCGCCGTAGAGGCCATCAAGCTGGGGGCGTTCGACTACGTTACCAAGCCCTTCGAGATGGACCAACTGTTGTTCACCGTTGATAAAGCCCTGGAGACCACCAAGCTGCGGCGCGAGGTGCGCGAACTGCGGCGCCGGCTGGCGACTGAGTTCGGCAGCGACAGCATCATCGGGCAGGACCCGTCGATGCTGAAGCTGTTCGACCTGATTCAGCAGATCGCCAAAACCGGCGCTTCGACCGTTTTTCTGCGCGGCGAGACGGGTACTGGCAAGGACTTGGTGGCGCGCGTGATCCATCGCAACTCGGAGCGGGCCAATCAGCCGTTCATCAATATCACCTGCACGGCGCTGTCCGAGACGCTGCTGGAGAGTGAACTGTTCGGCCATGAGCGCGGGGCTTTCACTGACGCCAAGGCACAGAAGAAAGGGCTGATCGAGCTGGCCGACGGCGGCACCGTATTCCTCGACGAGGTCGGCGACATGCCGCCGGCGCTCCAGGCTAAGCTGCTGCGCTTCCTGGAGGAGCGGCGCTTCCGGCGCGTGGGCGCGACGGCCGAAATCAGCGTCGATGTGCGCGTCATCGCGGCCACCAACCGCGACTTGGAAAAAGCCATCGACGAAGGGCGCTTCCGCCGCGACCTGATGTATCGGCTCGACGTGGTAACCATTCAGCTTCCGCCGCTACGGGCGCGCGGGGACGACGTGCGTTTGCTGGCGCAACATTTCGTCACGCGTTTCGCGACCGAGTTCAAGAAACCATTGTCAGGCATCGATGAGGCCGCGTACCAGAAGCTGCGCGACTACTCGTGGCCGGGCAACGTGCGTGAGCTGCGCAACGTGATCGAGCGGGCGGCGCTGCTGTGCCGCGGCGCGCGCGTGACGGCCGAGGATATTGTCCTGGGCGCGCCCGAGCCGCTGCCCATCACGCACTGGGACATCGAACGGATCAAGCTGCCGCCCGAGGGCTTCGACATCGAGAATTTGAGCAGGCTGGAAGTGCGGCTGCTGCAGCAAGCCCTCGAACGGACCCACAGCAACCAATCGCAGGCGGCCAAGTTGCTGAACATCTCCCGCGACCGGCTGCGCTACCGGCTTGAAAAGCACGGGCTGAACCCCAAGAGTGCCGAGTAGCCGGTCTGCGGGAAACGTCTCAGCCGGCGCGCGAAATTCCGCAGCGCGCTGCGCGAGAATCCCCAAGACGCGCAGGGATAACCCGTCTGAGGGTGGCAAAAGCTGCATTGGCGCCTTGAAAGTGCGCGGAATGCGAATTGCCGATAGGCCCAGCGGCGCGCAAGGCGCCGGAGATTAAGCGCGATGACATCAGGTACATCGGCGGCCCGCGTTAGGGCGTCATCTGTGGCGGGCTTGATCATTTTGCTGGCGGGCAGCGCAGCCTGCTCGTCCCCGCCAGCCGGCGAACGTGTCTCGGGTGACGGTGCACCTCAAGCTCAGAAAACGCCTGTCGCGCAGGCTGACGGCGTGCCGAACGGCGTTCCCGCCCCCGCCACGCCGGTCCGCGAGCCCGACGGCGTATCCCGCGATACGCCGGCTCCCCAAACCCCGCTGCTGGCGCGCGGCCGCGAGCTTTTCCTCAAGAACTGCGCGATTTGCCACGGCGACGCGGGCGACGGCGCCGGTCCATTCGCCTACCTGATGAATCCGCGTCCGCGCAACCTCCAGAAGCGGCGCTTCAAACTGGCGACGACGCAGAACCAGATTCCCAGCGATGCCGACCTGTTGCGGACGATCAGCCGCGGGATGCCGGGGTCGGCCATGCCGCCTTGGGGCGATCTGCCGCAGGCCGACTTGGAGACGTTAGTCGCTTACGTGCGCGACATCAACGTGCAAGCGACACAGGCCGAATTGGATGAAGCCGCGGCAAAAGGCGAGTACTCCACGAGCGAGCTGCCGCAGCTTGTGGCCGAGCGCACGCAACCGGGCGCGCCGCTGGCGATTCCGCCCGAACCGCCCTTCGACAACCTCCGCTGGTTCCGCGGGCGGCGGACCTATCTGGAAGGCTGCGCAAGCTGTCACGGCGCCGACGGGCATCCGGTGGCCGAGGCGGTGAAGTTCGATGACGACGGTTTCCTCGACGCGCCGCGCTCGTTCGTGAACGGAATCTACAAGGGCGGCAACGAAGGCCATCAGCTCTACGCCCGCATCTTCAAGGGCATCCGCGGAACGCCGATGCCAGGCTACGAGAACCTGTACTCGGCCGACGAGCTGTGGGACCTGATCCATTATGTGCAGTCGCTCGGGCGCCCCGGCGCGCAGGACCGCGCGGAGTTGCGGCGCGGCACGATCGTCGCGCCGCGCACGGGTGGGAGCTTGCCGGGCGGGCCGCTGGATCCTGCCTGGCAACAGGCGCGGCCCGAATACGTCGCGCTCACGCCGCTGTGGTGGACCGAGCAGCGCATCGAAGGTTTGGTGGTCCAGGCGATGCACAACGACGATGAACTGGCGCTTCGACTGACGTGGATCGACCCGACGCAGGACGATCGCGCCGTGCGCGTGGACGAATTCCGCGATGCGGTGGCGATCCAGTTTTCGCTCACGAGCGACCCGCCCTTCTACATGGGCGACAAGAAGGGCGGCGTGAACATCTGGCTGTGGAAGGCCGACCGCCAGAAGAACATCGTGGCCGGATATCAGGACGTCGATGCGGCCTTCCCGCAACGCGCGGTGGACATGTATCCGGAGCAGAACTTCGCGCTGCAGGATATGTCGACCGTCGAATGGCCGCATGGCGCGATCACGGAGCATCGACGCGATTTCATCACGGCGTGGGGCGCCGGCAACCTGGTTGCCAATCCCGACTTGAAGACGCCCGTTGAATGTCTGGTGGCGCACGGGCCCGGGACGCTGGCCGGCAAACCGTCGGCCGTCCAATTCGTGCAGGGACAGGCGGTTTACGAGAAGGGCGTGTGGTACGTGCAGATGCAGCGCAGCATGGCCCTGCCGCACGAACACGCCAAAGCGGACGAGCGCGCCTTCAAGGCTGGCGATTATCTGCCGGTCTCGTTCGCGATCTGGAACGGCAGTGCCGGCGACCGTGATGGCAAGAAGAACATCAGTATCTGGCAGAAGCTGGTAATCGAATAGAGGTTCAGCGTTCGGGGTTCCGGGTTCAAGTCAGACGCGAGGTGATGGCTGATATGGCCGAGGGAACAGAATACGGGCTCTCGCGACGGGAAGTATTACAGGTCGGCGGCGCGCTGGCGGCGGCGGGGATTCTCGCTTGGCCGCTGAAGGCGCTGGCTTACCGGGCGGATATCGAAAATCCGCTGGCGTTCTACCCCGCCCGCGATTGGGAAAAGATCTATCGCGACCAGTACCGCTATGACGGCTCATTCAGTTGGGTGTGCTCACCCAATGACACGCACGCCTGCCGAGTGAAGGCTTACACGCGCAACGGCGTGATCGTGCGGATGGGGACGCAATATGACTATCAGTCGTACGGCGATCTGTATGGCAACAAAGCCACAGCCAATTGGAATCCGCGGCAGTGCGCGAAGGGCTACACGTTTCACCGGCTGGTCTATGGTCCGTATCGCCTCAAACACCCGATCGTCCGGAAGGGCTGGAAGCAATGGGCGGATGACGGTTTCCCCGAGCTGACCCCCGAGAACCGCACGAAATACAAATTCGACAGCCGCGGCAGCGACACGCACGAGCGCATCGACTGGGACAGCGCGCTGCGCTACATCGCCCGGGGCTACGTGAACATTGCGGAACGCTACAGCGGCGAGGAGGGCGCGCAGCGGCTGCGCGAGCAAGGGTATCCGGAAGAGATGATCGCCGAGATGGGCGGAGCCGGCACGCGCACGCTCAAGATGCGCGGCGGGATGGGCCTCTTGGGCGTGATCGGCAAGTACGGCATGTACCGGCTGAACAATTCGATGGCGCTGCTGGATGCGCACATTCGCGGCGTCGGTCCGGACAAAGCCCGCGCGGGGCGCAACTGGAGCAATTACACTTGGCACGGCGACCAGGCGCCGGGGCATCCGTGGGTGCACGGCTTGCAGGCGTCGGATTGCGACTTCAACGATCTGCGCGCCAGCAAGCTGATCATCATGAACGGCAAGAACCTGGTGGAGAACAAGCTGCCCGACTCGCACTGGTTCATCGAGTGCATGGAACGCGGCGGGCGCATTGTGGTCATCGCGCCGGAATACGGTCCGCCGGCGACCAAGAGCGATTACTGGATTCCGATCCGGCCCGAGACCGATGCGGCCTTCTGGCTGGGCGTGACGCGCCTGATGATCGACAAGGGCTGGTACGATCCCAAGTTCATCAAGGAATTCACGGATTTCCCGCTGCTCGTGCGGACCGACACGCTCGCGCGGGTCCGCGCGGACGAAGTATTTCCGAACTACACGAGCGGACTGGCCGAGGACGGCCCGAGCTACAAGGTCCAAGGTCTCACGGAAGAACAGGCGGCCAAGATCGGCGACTGCGTGGTCTGGGACGCGAAAACGAACAAGCCGGTCGCTCTGACGCGCGATGACGTCGGCCAGCGCATGCAGAAGCTCGGCATCGACCCGAGCCTGGTAGGGAAATGGGAGCTGGCGCTGGCCGACGGACGGAAGGTCGAGGTGCAGACGGTCTGGACGCTGTATCAGACGCACTGGTCCGACTACGACCTGGACACGGTGGCCGAGATCACGCACTCACCGAAGGAAATGATCGCGCGGCTGGCGGAGGATATCTGGAAGACGACGCAGGAAGGCGGCCCGGTTGCGATCCACCAGGGAGAGGGCATCAACCACTGGTTTCACGCCACGGAGGCCAATCGGGCCGCCTACCTGCCCCTCATGCTGACGGGCAACATCGGCCAGCGCGGCGCGGGCTGCCACACCTGGGCGGGCAATTACAAGTCCGCCCTTTTCCAGGGCAGCAAGATCACCGGTCCGGGTTTCAAGGGCTGGGTGGCCGAGGATCCGTTCGAGGCGAACTTGGATGAAAACGCACACGGCCGCGACATTCACGCCCACGCCTACACGAAGGATGAGGAGCCGGCCTACTGGAATCACGGCGATCGCCCGCTGATTGTCGATACACCCGCGGCCGGGCGGAAGGTTTTCACCGGCAAGACCCACATGCCGACTCCAACCAAGGCGCTGCAGTTCACGAACGTGAACCTGTTCAATAACGCCAAGCACGCCTACGAGATGTTCAAGAACGTCAACCCGGGCATCGAGATGATCATCTCGCAGGACATCATGATGACGGCGTCGGTGCAATACGCCGATTTCGGACTGCCGGCCAACAGTTGGGTCGAGTTCGAGGACCTGGAAATCACGGCCTCGTGCTCGAATCCGTTCCTGCAAATCTGGAAGGGCGGCATCAAGCCGGTGTTCGATTCGAAGGATGATCTGTGGATCGTCGCGAATATCGCCAAGGCCGTTGGCGAGGAGGTTGGCGACAAGCGCTTCCACGACTATTTCAAATTCGAGCACGAGGGCAAGCGGCGCGTTTACATCCAGCGGCTGCTGGATTCCTGCACAACCACGGTTGGGTACAAGCTCGACGACATCATGGCCGGCAAGTACGGTCCGCCGGGCGCGGCGCTGCTGCTGTTCCGTACATACCCGCGCATTCCGTTCTACGAGCAGGTGCACGACAGTGAGCCGTTCCATACCGACACGGGGCGGATGCATGCCTATGCCGATGTACCCGAGGCCATCGAGTACGGCGAGAATTTCATTGTGCATCGCGAGGGGCCGGAGGCTACGCCGTATCTGCCGAACGTGATCGTTACGTCGAATCCGTACGTGCGTCCGAACGACTACGGCATCCCGCCCGATGCCGAGCACTGGGATGCCCGCACGGTCCGCAACATCAAGATGCCCTGGCGCCAGGTGAAGCAGACGCAGAACTTCCTGTGGCAGCGCGGATACCGATTCTATTGCCTAACTCCCAAGACGCGGCATCGGGTGCATTCGAGCTGGAGCAATGTCGACTGGCACATGATCTACGACAGCAGCTTCGGCGATCCGCATCGGATGGACAAACGCAGCCCCTACGTGGGCGAGCATCAATTGCACATCAACCCGCAGGCGGCGCGCGACCTGGGGATCAACGACGGCGATTATGTCTACGTGGACGCCAACCCGGCTGATCGCCCCTACGTTGGCGCCCGGCCGGATGATCCGTTCTATAAGGTCGCGCGCCTGATGCTGCGGGCGGTGTACAACCCGGCGTATCCCTACAGCACGATCATGATGAAACACTCGCCGTACATCGCGACGGAAAAGAGCGTCAAGGCGCACGAGACCCGGCCGGACGGCCGCGCGCTATGTGAAGACGGGTATCAGGCAAACCTGCGCTACGGCTCGCAGCAGAGCGTGACGCGCAACTGGCACATGCCGATGCACCAGACCGACACGCTTTTCCATAAGGCCAAGGCCACGATGGGCTTTATCTTCGGCGGCGAGGCGGACAACCATGCGGTGAATACGGTGCCGAAAGAGACCCTCGTGCGGGTGGTGAAGGCCGAAGACGGCGGGCTAGGCGGCAAAGGCGTGTGGCAGCCGGCGACCACGGGACTGAGCCCGGCCAACGAGAACGAGACGATGAAGCGCTATCTGGAAGGCGGGTTCATCGGCGCGTACGGCGCCGAACAGGTCTTCGAAGATTAGCACAGTTTCTCTGTGCCTGAGTTGGAGCGGTACCAATGCCGTATGACGATCCAGATCCCGTCGATCCGATGGTCCTCAACGCGATGGCGTTTGATGTAGAGGACGAGGCCGCCATCCGCGAGATGGCCGAGTGCTTCATCGAGGAGTATTTCCGGCTCGGGTTCGAGCCGGAGCGCATCCTGCACATGTTCCGGGTGCGTGGCTATGCCGGTCCCAACCTGGCGTATTACACCCTCGGTGAGCCTGTCATCCGTACCATGATTAACGAGCTGGCGCCGTTGTGGGCCGGCCGCAGCGCCATGACTCAGTATGAAACCAGTCCGGCCGGCGATGTGTGCCTGCCGGTACTCGATGGATAGGAGTGTATTCATGAGCACGTGCAATTGTGGAACGAAGACCTGCAAACGGACGGCCAGCGAGGTGCTGAAAGAGGAGCACCGCGTGATCGAGCGCGTGCTGGACGCCATGGGGCGCATGCTGGCGCATGCCTGGGTCGATGAGCAGTTCCTGATCAAGGCCCTGGATTTTCTGCGGAACTTCGCCGACGGCTGCCATCACGCCAAGGAGGAGGGCGAACTGTTCCCGATCCTCGAAAGTGCCGGCGTTCCCCGGCAGGGTGGACCGATCGGCTGTCTGACTTCTGAGCACGAGGAGGGCCGGCGCTTGCTGGCGACCATCGAGGCGAATCTCGACGGCGCCGAGCGGCACGTCCCGGGCGCGGTGGTGGCAGTGCGCCGCGCCGTGGCCGAGTACATCGCGCTGCTGCGGCAGCACATCGAGAAAGAGGACTCGGTGCTCTTTGTCATGGCCGATCACCTGCTCGGCGCGCACGAACAGGACCTGATGCTGAAAGCCTTCGACCGTGCCGAGCACGAAAACGGCAATGTCGGCAAGCACGAGCGCTACTTGGCACTGGCCGAAGAGCTGGCGAATTGGGAGTTCGACCTGGTATCCGAGAGCACATGATGCGCGGCCCACGCAGCGCGGGCCTTCGGCCCTGCGGCTAAGCGTGGTTAGCCGCACCGCATTACCGTGGAGGAAAACTGATGCCTTCGGTCTATAACTGGCAGCTTGGACGCCCGATGCAGTTTCCCTACGGGCAGGCGGCGCCGAAACGGCAGTTCGCGTTTGTCATCAACATCAACCGCTGCATTGGCTGCCAGACCTGCACCATGGCCTGCAAGAGCACCTGGACTTTCTCCAAAGGCCAGGAGCACATGTGGTGGACCAACGTCGAGACCAAGCCGTACGGCGGCTATCCACACCATTGGGACGTGAAAATCCTCAGCCTGCTGGCCCAGGCCAATCCGAGCGGGCAGCGCTGGACCGGGAGTCTTGGCGGCGACCCGCGCGCGCCCTATGGCGCACTCTCGGGCAAGAACATTTTCGAGGCGCCCGAGGTGATCGCACGCGGTCAGCAGCCCAATCAGGTGCTGGGATTTCTGCCCACCGAGGAGGAATGGACGGCTCCGAACATTTACGAAGACACGCCGCCGTGCGGTCCGACGCGGCCGATGGAGTTCGGGGCGGGCGAGGATCTTTCCGGAGACCGGAAGCACAAGGCGTGGTTCTTCTATCTTGCGCGGCTGTGCAATCACTGTTCGTACCCCGCGTGCCTAGCGGCCTGCCCGCGCCGGGCGATCTACAAGCGCCCCGAAGACGGGATCGTACTGATCGATCAGGCCGAGTGCCGCGGCTATCGCAAGTGCGTCGAGGCCTGCCCGTACAAGAAGAC
>DASXUA010000388.1:0-6248 GCA_036505095.1 Phycisphaerae bacterium | reverse complement strand
GCTGCGCACCGCCAGCACGGTCGGCCAGGTTCTATGGCGCGGCGGCCCAAAGCGCACTTCCAAATCCTGCCGTCCATGGCCGGCACAGACATAGGGAATCACCGCCTGTGACGGCTCGCCGCACTCCGGGCAGGGCAATTCGATGAACGACCCGGCCGCCCGGAAACGGTGCCCATGCATGCAGCGCCAATCCAGCGTCACATCGCTGATGTCGCGTTGCACCGCCAGAGGTGCCGGCGCACTGGCCAGCGCATACCAGGCCGTAACCATCACCAGCGCGGCGCCCCCGGCCAGCAGCATGCTCCGCAAGGCCGTCTGCCGCGGCCCCGAATCCGCAATGACCTTAAACATACCAGACCGCTAATCTCAAACCCGAGATTCCAAAGTTCACAAGCTTCAGGGCGTCGGCACCGGGCCGGTCCACCAGTACAGCCCGGGGGCGAAGCTGTAATGTGGAAGCTTCAACACCTTGCAAATCGTGCAGTCGCCTGCGGCACATTGCGGATAATACGCCTGCACGACGGAATTCATCATTTGTTCCGTCCGCACGCGCGTGACGCCGCCGCCGACCGTCAGGACGTGGATGGCGCCTTGATGGCGTCCCGTCAGCCATGACGCCTTCGGCCGAACCGAACCCGGCCGATATCCATCATCCAGACTCAGATGTCCGCCTTCCCGAATCTCCGCCAGGTGCAATGTTGTCGCCCCATCCCCGAGCGCCATCTGGTCGGGCCCAACGTCGGCTAGCATCAGCGTCGCGAGCGACCGTGGCGGCTCGCGGTTTCCGAGAAAACCGTGCGGGCTGCCCAGGATGAAATCGCTCAGACCGTAACTGGATGCATTGGCGAAGTCGGGTCGCGCGCATGGCGGTAGCCCCGCACGCGCCAATCGCCGGAACGGATCCGAGGGGCAGAGCAGCGCGGCTGGCTCCGCGAAATACCGCGGCATCAGCTTCGAGAACCAGGCCGTATCCGGATCGCCCGCCGAAGTGGTGCCCCGTGCCGCCACGTTTGGAAGCCAGCCGCGGTTGTCGTAGCGGTACATCTGCAGGGCGTGATTGAGTTCGCTGAGATTGTGCAGACAGACAGTCGCCGCGGCCTGGCGCATCGAGCGCCGCAGCGCCGGCAGCAGCACCGCAATCAGAATCAGGATGATCAACAGCGCCGCGAGCAATTCGATCAGGCTGAAGCCACGGCCGCGCCGCGCGTACCTCGCGCGCCAGCCTAAACCCCGAAAGCTACTGGACGGTGCCGAAAACATGATCTCTGTCAGCAAAGATTACCGCTGTTCCACAGGCAATTCAATGCACGGGCAGCCATTAAGCCATCCGCAGATGTCGGAGCGAGCGCGAGCACAGTGGCCGTTGCCGCACGAACGTGCGGCATCCACGTGGCCGGATGGGCTTGGAATCTCCCGCGCGCCGGCGAAATGAATGCCGTAAAAATGGGCAAGGGCTGTCCTTAACGAACAGCCCAAGCCTGGGAGGGAGAGAGAGAGTACGTTTAAGCCGCGCATCCGCGCGACAATGCATTCTCCGAATTTAGCGATCAGTTCTGCCTCGTGGGTGAGGAGACCGGTATGAACCGCTTTCCCTTCTCCGCCGAGAGCAGCAATCACCTGATCGCCAGCTCCCTCTTCTCTCCAGCGGAGAGTCTAACCCGACTCGACCAGGCATGCAAGCGCTTTTTTCCAACTTTTTTCGGCCGCCCGTCCGATTGGCTAAACCACCCCAAGAACCGACGTTCCGCTTCATCAACTTGCTGCCGGGGCTAGACGAGGCGAGAATGGGGCAGTAGAGCACGTACGCGCGTTTCGATGCGCCCTGCCAGAGGACGCCATGTCAGCCGTTGCCGCCTACCTTCTCGTCAGCGACTCCCAGACGGGCCGGGTACAAAAGTGCCCTCTCCCGCCGGCCGGAGTGGTGCACGTAGGGCGCGGATCGCCGGAATCCTCTAAGTCGTTGTCTCAAATAAAGTTGCGCGCCGACCGCACCGTCAGCCGCCGGCAGGTTACTGTGGAACTGCACGGCGAGCGGCTGCTCGTTACCCGCTGCGAGGGAGCCCAGCCGGTCATCTTCAATGGCGCGCCGAGCGACCGGTTCGCGATGGGGCCGGGCGACGTGTTCGTGGTGGCCGACACGCAGTTCCGATTTGCGATCGATCGGAGTGGATCGGGGACGGGGGAACCCGATTCCGGCGGCTTGTTGCACACCTACAGCGTGCCGCAGGGCCTCTCTCTGGCCGGCTCTTCGCACGCCTCCCAATGGTGTTTGCGTGCGCTGGCAGAATTGCCCGCGCTGCTGAAGCTCGATCTCGATACTGAGCAGACCCTGGCGCGCATCGCCGAAATGCTCACCGTACTTCTGGGTCACACGCTCCGCGTTTCCGCCTGGCGTGCCGCGACGGCCGTGGATGATTCCTCGGGGACGCACCTTTCGCTGTTGGGTTCTGTCGGCGGGGCGGGCATCGAACATCCGCCAAGCCGCCGTCTGGCGGGCGATGCGCTAGGACAGCCGGAAAGCGTGCATGTCTTCGATTGGCAGGTTGCCGCGCCGAATGATCCGGCCGTCACGCGCCCGTCGGACAACGTTCGCTGGTCGATGATCGCGCCCATCGTGCTCTGCCCCGCCGAGCGCTACCTGCTCTACGTCGAGGGCATTTCGCCCGTTCGCACGCGCACCGAAGTGCAGGAGTTGCAGCAACTCGTTAGTGCCGTCACGCGGCAATATCTGCTGTCCGCCCGTGCGCAACGCCTGCGCGGCCAGGTGGGCCAGTTTTTTTCACCGGCGCTGCGGCGCTTGCTGCTGCCGGCCGCCAGCGCAGCGCAGGCGCCAGCCGGCGCTCCCGGCGCTACCGCGGTCGAGGGCGACCCGCTCGCCCGTCGCCGCGTGGAAGCCACCGTCATGTTCTTCGACCTGCGCGGCTTCTCGCGCGCCGGCGAGGCCGTCGAGGAGCGCCGCGTCCCGGATGAAGAAGTCGATCAGCGGCTCCTGGCGCATCACGAGCTGCTCGAGGGCATTCTGGGCACCGTGGCCGACGCCGTCTTCCAGACCGGCGGCATCATCATCGATTTTCAGGGCGACGCCGCGCTGGCCTGCTGGGGCGCGCCGCTGCCGATGCGCGACCACGCCGCCAGCGCCGCCCGTGCAGCGCGCCAGATCATCGAGCGCCTGCATGCCATGCCCAAGCCTTTCGCGGATAACGGTCGTCCGACGTGCGGCATCGGCCTGACCTCTGGACCGGTGGTCGCCGGCCGATTCCATGCTTCACCCGACGCAGCCAGCGAGGGCCTGGTCAAGTATTCGGTGATGGGCACGACGGTCAATCGCGCCGCGCGGCTCGAGGGCTTGACCAAGAAGGTGGGCGTCCCGGTTTTGATGAGCGAATCGGTGCACGAGCGCCTGCCGGCCGGCGACCCGCCGCGGCGCTTCGTGGCGCGCGTCGTTCCGGCCGGAATGCAGCATCCGGTCGATCTCTATGAATTGGTATTGCCGGCCGAGATCGGCGGCAGCGGTGTCACCGCCGAAGGCATCGCGCAGTACGAACAGGCCTTGGGCCACTTCATGCAAAGCCGCCTCGACGCCGCCCGCGCCTGTCTGCGCCACGCGGCGCTACGCGGCGACGATCGCGTCGTGGAATTCCTGGAGCAACATGTATTGCGCTACCGCCACGAGGGCCTGCCGCCCGGCTTCGACGGCATCCTGCGCTTTGAGGCCAAGTAAAGGTCGATTACTCTGTACCGTCGCCCCTTGTGGGCGGCGCCGCACGGCGCTCTGAACCCTGAGTCCTGAAAACCGAAAACTGAAAACTCAATCATGCCCGACAGCAACAGCACGGTGGCCGTCTTCCCCGGATCATTCGACCCGATCACGCTCGGGCACGTGGATATCATCCGCCGCGCCGCGCGGCTCTTCAAACGAGTGATCGTGGCGGTCGGCCGCAACCCCGAGAAAACCTCGGTCTTCACGCCCGCCGAGCGCGTCGAGATGATCCAGGAGCTGATTGCCGACATCCCCAACGCCGCAGTGCAGGCTTACAAGGGGCTGACGATGGACTTCGTCCGCGGCGTCGGCGCCGGCGTGATCCTGCGCGGCATCCGCGACAGCGTCGATCTGCGCGACGAGTTGGAAGTCGCCAACACCAACCTGCTGGTCGGCGACGTCGAGACTGTGTTCCTGATGACCTCCGACCAGCACGCGCTTACCTCCAGCACGCTCATCAAACAAATCGTCGAGATCGGCGGCTACGACCCCCAGCGCCTCGCCCGGCTGGTCCCCCCAACAGTCGCCCGCCGCCTGGAAGCCAAACTCCGCCATCGTGGCAAAACGACAAGAACGCCGGCCAAACCTCAACAGTGACTTCCGGTATCCTCTGCGTCTCAGCGTCTCTGAGTCCTGCCGCACTACGGCGGGTGGTATTCTATTCGATTTTCAAGACCTCGATCTTGAGCCGCCCGATGACGGGCAGCAGCGCGAAGGCGGCTTCGGACATGGAAGATTCTTTGTTCGACAGCACGGCCAGCGCGATGTGCGTCGGGTTGCAATCGGTCTCGCGCTGGGCGGCGTCGATATCGATCCATTGGCCCGCCAGATACACCTGCGTCCACATGTGGAACCCGAACACGTCATCGTGCCCCGCGAAAGTCGGCACGTAGACCAGGCCGGTGACCACGCGCGCCGGAATGCCGCGGGCGCGGGCCAGGGCGGCCAGCAGCACGGCGTGCTCGCTGCAATCCCCTTTGCGCTCGCGACACACTTCGCTGGCAGAAGCGAACCCCACGTCCAGGCCTTTCTCCTTGATCTCGCGCGTCACATACCGCCGCAGCTTGTCGACCAGAGCGTACGCCTCCTGCTCGCCGGCGGCGGCGTCTTTGGCCATCTCGATCACGGCCGGATCGTCGCAGTTGATGTAGAGGCTCGGCGCCAGAAACGGGCGGACCGACGCATCCAACTCGTCCGCCGACGCGATCTTCGCCGACGCTTTCAGTGAAGCGTGGTCCTGCCGCTGCACGACGAGTTCGGCCGAGCGCGCCTCGACATTGCTCGAAGTCTGCATGCCGGTCGTCGGCAGCGGCGGCAGATCGTCGCCCTTGCCCGTCACGCTGATCCGATAGGTGATCTTGCGCGCCGCCTCGCGATCGATGTGCTTGTGAACGCGCACGATCGTCGGCTGGAAGAACTCCGGCGCGGTGAAATCCTTCATGGCCGTGGCGCGGTCGCTGCGGATCATGCGCAGCGCGCCGATGCCCGGAAACGGATACTCGATCGCCAGCGGGTTCCACTCCTCATCGACCCACGACGGCATCTTGAACTCGCCCATGTCCGTCGCCAGCGTCTGCTCGACGCGGATGGCCTCGACCTGCTTGCGGCCGATCTGCACGCGCTCGCGCCCGCCGACCGTGAGGCTCGACTTCACCGCCTCATCGAGCTTGATGGCCGGCTCATAAATCGCCACCTCGGCCGTCGTGCCCTCGACCAGTTTGAGTTCGCGCTCCTTGCGAAACAGGCCCCAGCTCATCAGCGCGCCTTTGGGGAAATCGAACGTCTCCGGCGGCGCCGGGATGGCCGCGTCGCCGTTGCCGACCGATTTCGTGACGGTGACCTTGCCGTCTCGCACGCGTCCCGACAGCGATGTTTGAAAATTCGACATATTGGTGATGTTGTCGAACGCCAGCACGCGGCCATCGAGCGTTTCATGGCTGGAGGTCGCGACGCTGACCTTCACCGCGACCGCCTCGCGGCCGACGCTCATCGAGATCAGCATGCGGCTGATGATCTCATCGCCTTCGCGCGTGAAGGTGGAGTTGGCATAGCCGGCCTTGGAGTCGCCCAGGTAAATCTCCATCCAGTCGTCCACGAACGTGCCCTGCGGCGGGTTGTCGACGTCGATCGCCCGCGAGCCGCGCGCGGCCGGGCCGATGGCAAGCGCCGGCAGCGCTGCGATCAACAGCCATGCGAGCAGATAAGGCATTCGTTTCATAGCATCTCCTGCCAATCCCCGTGTGGCAGGGCTTCACGGCGCAGCCGGGTAGCCATGCAGCCGCAGCCCTCATCTATATATCATGCGCAGCGCGCGCTGTCAGGCGACCGCCGAGCGCGCGCCGCGGTTTGGACAAGATCGTACAGGCCCAAGGCCAGGGTTCGGTTTTCAGGGTTCAGGGTTCAGGGCCGCAGATGAACGCCGATTGTTCAGAGTCCAGTTTTCAGTCTTCAGATTCTGGCGTGCGGGGGAGCGCGAACTGGGAACGGG
>DASXUA010000387.1:0-5395 GCA_036505095.1 Phycisphaerae bacterium | reverse complement strand
AGAGTGTTCCGTTGGCAAGATTGGCAACCGAGAACGGGCCGGCTTGCTCGGCCGCCTGCCATTCCATGGGCATGCCGGGCAGCCGAGCCGCAGCCGGAATGGGATCGCCGGTGCAGGATCCCGGCAGCAGGCAGGTCGGCGATTGCGGAAGCAGCAGAATCGGAATGGCCTGCGTCTGCGTCGCCAGCAGGCTCAGACAGCAGACAATCGAAATGCCCGCCGGAACAGCGCGACGGCGCAACCGCCGGAACCCGCGCCGCAGGCGGCGGTAGCGGGTCAGAGTGCCATTGAGGTTGCGCGAAAGTAGCCCTGTGAGCCGGTGCGTGTTGGACATGATCCGCCTCCTGAAAAGGGCGTGGGGTAGTCCCGAGCTTCGGCGCCGCGCGGGCCGATCGGACAACAGCAGTATGCCAAAGTTGCCGCGTGCCTCGCAATTCCCCATTGGGTTAGCCCAATGGGTTAGCCCGTTGGGTTAGTGGGGCGGGGCGCTGGGCGGCCCGTCGCGCAGTTCGGCGTAGCGGTCCAGGATGCGCGCGGTGAACATGCACCGGTGCCGATCATCTCCGTGAAGCCCGACCCTGTCGAGGACCTTTTCGACGTGGGCATGGATGGTCTCGGCGCTGCACCCGAGCGGCGCAGCGATCTGTTTGTAGGTGCGCCCGCCCAGGATTCCCCGCCCGGCATGCGCCTGGCGTGGGGAGAAGTCGATTTCGGCAACCAGTCTGGACCACGCCGCGTCGGACGTCAGCAGCTCGCGCAGCAGGTCAGTGTTGGAAGGCGGTCCAGGGGACCCGCTTCCGGGTGGGATCGGCAATGCCATGATTTCCAACCTCCAGGTGCAGGAGTACGGTACCGGCCAAAACGGCATACGATCGGGAAAGGCGCGGGGGCCGCCAGGGTTCACCGGGCCCCGACAACCCCGCGCGCGCTCTCCCTAGGGGTAATAAGCTAAAAAAAATGGTCGAACGCGCTCAATCGGCGCAGAATTTTGAAAAAGCGGCCTTAGCGTGGTCGAAAACCGGGGTGGACAGGGGTGGGTCGCTGCTGACGCTTTTGTTACGCTAGGTTTTAGTTAGGTCAGAGTTGACAGCCTGTCTTTAAGCCCCGTTGCCCCTCACCTCGCCACAGGCGAGTCGCCGTGGCGACCCGGCCGCTCCCCAGAGGGGCGAGGAGAATAGCGGCATGCCGTCCCGCGCGCGGCGATCGTGTCGCGGTCGCAGACCTACGCGCATGCCCCTCACCTCGCCGCGGGCGAGTCGCCGGGCGAGACGCCGGCGCTGCGCGTCAACTGGAATTAGGGGACGGCGGCGACGAGTTGGGCGTGTTCTTCGGGGTCGGACAGGCGGCGGCGGGTGGCGTCGAATTCGGACCTGCGGCGCATGAAGGCCTGAACGAGATCGGGGTCGAAATGGCCGCCGGAGCCCTGGCGGATGCGCTCGACGGCCTCCTCGTGCGCGACCGGCTCCTTGTAGCAGCGGCGCGAAGTCATGGCGTCGTAGGCGTCGACCAGCGTGATGATGCGCGCCGCGAGCGGGATGTTGCGGGCGGCGATGCCGCGCGGATAGCCGCGGCCGTCGAAGCGCTCGTGATGGCCGTAGGCGATCTCGACGCACATCTGCAACAGCGGCACCGGACCGGTCTCCTTCAGCGCAAGCTGCAGCGTGCGCCGGCCGATTTCGGTGTGATTCTTCATGATATTGAATTCTTCGGCCGTCAAGGAGCTGGTTTTGTTGAGGATTTCATCTGGAATCCCGACTTTTCCGATGTCGTGCATCGGCGCGGCCTGATACAGGTCCTCGATGTAGGCCGGCGTGATGATCCGGCGATACTCGTGTGACTCGGCCAGCGACTCGGCCAAAATGCGGGCGTACTCGCGCACGCGTTCCAAATGTGAGCCGGTCTCTTCATCGCGATATTCCGCCAGCCGGCCGACCGTGAGCAGCAACACCTTCACCGCGTCCTTGAGCCGTTTGCGGTGCATTTGATTGTGTAGCGCCACCGCCCCTGCGTCGGCGATCGAGCGGATGCACTCGATCTCCTCT
Organism: Phycisphaerae bacterium; assembly: GCA_036505095.1. Taxonomy (GTDB): domain Bacteria; phylum Planctomycetota; class Phycisphaerae; order UBA1845; family UBA1845; genus DASXUA01. Next base: position 3,353 of record DASXUA010000387.1, on the reverse strand, counting down.
TCCGTGAACGGAACCTCATCTTCTTTATTCGTTACATTGATGACGCCCAGGGTGTCCTCTTGAGTGGTGAGGGAGGCCGAGACCAGCGGGGTGCTGAGAAACACGTCGCCTCGATAGGGATCGAGGTGCGCTAGTTCGTCTTGATCCCTTGAGTCCTTAAGCCCGCGATCCCGCGCGCAGGCCTGGGCCACGACGGTCTTGCCGCTGGTGAAGACTTTTCCGGCGATGCCGTCGATCGACTTGATGCGGATGTCCTCGGCCACCTGCGGGTCGATGCCGTAGGCACGGGCGCAGGTCAGGTATTCGGAGCCGTCGTTCACCGTTCCGCTCGCGGACGTTCGCGGCTCGGATCTGAGCAGAATGGAAATCCGTCCGCTGCCGGTGGCCTGGCGCGTGGCTTCGACGATCAGATCGAGTACGGCGTCGACGGTTTCGGCCGCGCTCAGGGCGCGGGTGAAGTGATACAGAATCTGGAGGCGCTTGGTCTTGCGCTCGACTTCGTCGGCCAGCCGCGCGTTCAGCGCATCGAGCTGGCGATGCGCTTGGGCCAGCTTGAGGGCCGTATGCACGCGGGCCATGAACTCGACGATTTCAAAGGGCTTGGTGACGTATTCGGTCGCGCCGCTTTCGAGGCCCAGCACCACGTCCTCGGGTTTGTTATTGGCGGTCAGGATGATGACCGGGATGTAGGCGGTGTCCGGGTCGGCCTTGAGCCGTTGCGTGGCCGCGATGCCGTCCAGCACCGGCATGCTGATGTCCATCACGACCACGTCGGGCCGCCAGTCGCGCGCGGCCGCCACGCCGGCCAGACCATCGTGCGCCTCGCGCACTTCGTAGCCGGCGTTGCGCAGGTGCGCTTTCAGCACGAAGATCAGCTTCAGGTCGTCCTCGACCAGCAGAACCTTGGCGGGCTCGTTGAATGACACGGACACGGAACGGCACCCCTGCGGCGGCCTCAGTGCGGGCGCGCGCGCTGCGCACCATGAGTTTGCATCGGATAACGGCGCCACAGGCATCAATAGGCGAGCCGATAGCCGCGCCGAACGCGGCAGCGCGCCCCCACGTCCGAAAAAGCACTGACACAGCCCGCTTCGAGGAGCGGGCGTTATGCCCGGGCGGGCGGATTAGAGCGCGCCGGAGAAGGCGCGCTGGAAGCTCGCTGCATCGAACAGGTCGACGTCGGCGTCGGCGTCCAAATCCTGAGAGGCGCAGGCGGGTGGGGCCGCGGTGGCGGGGCCGGTCAGGCAGGCGCTCAGTGGCGACCAGTCGGCGAGGTCGACGTCGCCGTCGAGATCGAAGTCGGCCGCCAACGGATTGCGGGCCATGATGACGGTCGCGTCGGAACGGCCGAAGCCGAAGAGCCGATCGTTCGGTGAGATCGTCAGCGGAAGCACCGGGAATGGGCCCCAGCCGGTTTCGCGATCGTACGTCCGTAGCAGCGCGCCGTCGGAGGCGCGCCACGCCTGAATCTTGAAGGTATAGCCGGAGGCAGTGAAGAAGGCCTGACCCGTGGGCGCAAAGGCCACCGATTCGACGAAGCCGTCGGGGTCGCCGGGAAGAGTCAGCAACAGAACGCCATCCGAAACGCGCCAGAGTTGCACGTTGTTACCGTAGGCTTCGCCGCCGGACACAATTGATTGTCCGTCGGGCGAATAGGCAATCGAGAGCACAGCGAAGCTGCCGTTTCCGAGCGTGCGGATCAAACCGGTCGTGGCGAAATCCCAGATTTTGATGGTAGCGTCGTAACTGCCCGAGGCGATGGTCGCGCCGCCCGGCGCGAAAGCCACGGACCAGACCCAATTCCCATGTCCGTTGAACACGGCCATAAGAGCGCCGTCCGAGACGCGCCACTTGCGGACCTTGGTGTCACGCCCGCCGGAAGCGATGAACTGACCGTCCGGTGAAAACGCGACCGAAAGCGTGCCGCCAGCGTGGCCCGGCAGTGTGCGGATCAAACCGCCGGTCGATATGTTCCAAATCTTGATCGTGGGATCGACCGTGTCGGGCGGCGGCGAGCCGGCGCCGGAGGCCAGCAGCGCGCCGTCCGGCGAGAACGCGACGGTATTCACCACGTCGGTGTGGCCGATCAGCGTGTGCAGATCGCTACCGGTAAGGGCGTTCCAAATCTTGATCTTTTGATCCTCGCTGCCCGAGGCGAAGAGCGTTCCGTCGGCCGAGAAGGCCACGCCATGAACCGCGCCGGTGTGATGTCCGCACGTGAGGCTCAGCGTTCCGCTGGAAAGCTGCCAGAGACGCGGATGGCCATCGATGCCGCCGGAGGCCAGCTTCAGGCTGTCGGCCGTGAAGCCGACGGAGTTGACGTAGATCACATCGCCCGGCGCCGAGAGCGTCTGCACCAGACTGCCGCCGGGCATGTGCCATAACTTGATGGTACTGTCCCAGGCGCCCGAGGCGAGCGTCGCACCGTCAGGCGCGAAGGCGACGCTGCGGACGATGTCGGTGTGACCGGTCAGGGTCTGGATGGGCGCTCCGTCGGACACGTTCCACAGGCGCACGGTCAGATCCCAACTGCCGGAGGCGAGCGTCGCACCGTCGGGAGAGAACGCGACCGATGAAACAAAGAACGTGTGGCCGGTCAGCGTACGAATCAGCCCGCCGGTCGCGACGTTCCAGAGCTTGATGGTATGATCGCCGCTGCCGGTGGCGAGCAGTTGGCCATCGGGAGAGAAGGCCACCGCCTGAACATTGAACGAATGCCCGGAAAGCGTGTGCAGCAGCGCGCCATCAGAGACGCGCCAAATCCACGCGTTGAAATTCTGGTCGCCGCCGGCCAGCAGCGTGCCGTCGGGCGAGAACGCTACGGAGAAAACTTCGAAGGACGGCGCGTTGAACTGCCGGACCATGGTGCCATCGGCGACGCGCCACAACAGCACATCGGCCTGGCCGCTGCCGAAATTGGTCTCGCCGCCGGAGGCCAGGAATTGCCCGTCGGGCGAGAACGCCAGCGACCAGATGCCTGCGTACTCGCCGGCCAGCGTGCGAACGAAGCTGCCATCGGACTTGCGCCATAGTTTGAGCGTGTGATCCTCAAAGCTCGATGAGGCGATGAGCTGCTGGTCGGGCGAAACGGCAACGGCCGACACGCCCACGTGCCCCGCGCCGGCCCAGGCGATATCCGGGGCGTCGAACGCCGGCGCCGGCGCACTGACAAGTCCAACGATGGCGCCGATGATGAGCGCGATCTGCAAAACTCTTCCGGGATGAGTCAACATAGCATCCTTTCCTGTCTGCACTGCATTGCCCTTCAAGCATGTCGAGTGCCAGGAAGTTTCTTGCAAACGGGGCGGCATGGATTCACGGCTTCAGCTCGCCGCAGGCGAGTCGCCGTGGCG
>DASXUA010000386.1:0-33097 GCA_036505095.1 Phycisphaerae bacterium | reverse complement strand
TCGCCCTGCCCGTTGCCGGCGATATCCGTGCAAGCGCTGGTGATGTTCGCGGGCGCAGGCGCTGGCGACGGCGTGCCGCTGAAGCTCACGCTGATGGCCGCGTACGAGACCGCTCCCTCGTCGGGCGTGCCGGCCACACCGATGCCTTGCGGCATCAGCCCCGCGGTCGTGTTCTGCAAGACATCGCGGAACACACCGGGACCGTATGGGCTCGCGGCTGGTGGGTTGGCTGTGATGATCGTGACGCCGGTCGTGCAGGCGTTGACCGTCAGAGCGTCGGCGAGCATGCCTTGCTGCAAGTCCGGGTTGATGACCACGACGTTCCACATGCCGGCGGCCGCGCCGGTCAGATTGAAATCGGCCGTGATGGTATTGGAGTTCTGCACCACCACGTTGGTGCCGTTGATGTCGGATTGACCGGTGCGGGTCAGCTTCGCCTGCGTCGTGCCAACCGTGAAGAAGTTGAATCCAAAGATCGTCGCGCCGGTCAGCGGACCGCAGTTCGTCGCCGAGTTGGGGTCGATGAAGAAGACCGTCGGCGGCGGACCGGCGATCACGTTGAAGCCATTGATCAGCGTGGCTGTCCCGCCGTTGGGATCGTTCACCACCACGTTCCACATGCCTGGCAGGGCCGCGGTGATGTCGAATGTGCAGGAGATCTGCGATGAACTCACGATGCTCAGGTTCGTGCCCGAAATCGGCGACTGACCGACGCGCGTGAGCTGCACGGTGGAGTCGGCCGTCGGACCATCCACGAAATTGCTGCCGTGCAAGTCGGTGATGTTTATGGGGCCGTTATTCGCGCCGCTGTTCGGCGAAATCGAAGTGATCGTCGGCTGGCAGGCGGTGATGTTCAGGACGTTGTTCAGCGTGGCCTGGGCATTGTTGGGATTCGTCAGCACGATGCTCCACGCGCCTTGGTCGGCGCCGCCGATATTGAGCGTGAAGCCGATGAAGTTCTGGTTCTGATAATTGTAGTTCGCCGCCAGGATATCCGGCGCACCGGTATGCACGGCGCGGAGCAGCGCGCCGCTCTGCAGGTTATTGCCGAAGACCCCACAACTGATGACGCCGCAGTTGGCCTGTGGCGTGTTGGGAGAGAAGGCCGACAGGGTCGGCGGCGGCGCGGCACTGACATTGAAGCCGCTGGTGAGCTGACCGCTGCCGTTCGTATTGGTCGCGACCACGTTCCATAAACCGGTCGCCGCGCCCGTCAGATTGAACGTGCAGGTGATCTGGCTCTCCGACACGACCACCACGTTGGTGCCGTTGATGTCCGGCTGACCGGTCTGGGTCAGTTTCACCGTGGTGCCGCTGATGAAGTTCGTGCCGTGCAGATCGCTAATGTTGACCGGTCCGCCGTTATTGGCCGTGTTGGGCGTGATCGAGGTCACTGTCGGCGGGTCGGTAATCACGTGCTCGACCCGCGCGCGGATGAACAGGTCGCCCGACACGCCGAAGGCGCACAGGTTGACCCACGTCCCGCTGGTGAGCCGGACGGCATTCTTCGTGTTCGAGTCGAAGAAGTTGGAAGGCGAACCCTGGCAGCCGTTCGTATCCGTCACCAGGCTGGGACCGTTGCTCGGATCGGGGTCCGCATCAAATTCATAACCGATCGCAAACTTCGGGCCGTTGAGAATGATCGGCGACGTGACGCCCTCGACGACGTTGGGATCCGCCGGGTCGACGACGAACTCATTCAGAAACCCGTCTTCCAGGACCGGTCCCAGCAGCGCGCAATCGTCGGGCACAATGCACACCTCCTGCGGGTTGGGCAGGCCGCTGCTATAGATGTGGATCGCACCGCCCAGCGTCTGGCCGGTCGTGCCGCTCAGGCTGAGCCAGAAGATCTGTATGGCTTTGAGCTTGACCGGAAACTGCACCAGCGAGGCGGGCGGGCTGAAGATGGCCGCGCCGATCTCGCCCTGGGCAAAGCCGGCCTGGATCGCGACCTGCGTGTTGTCCATCACGCTGTCATTCTGCACGATGACGTCGACTGCCCAGACGCCTCGTGGCATCAGCAGCGCTAACAATGCCGCGCCGGTGAACCCCCAAATTCTACTACCTGAACTGGACATCATCCGTTCCTCCGCGACCGCACCTCGGACTCACCCCATGCCGCTTACCACGCACCTCTCAACTAGGGCGGACACAGCGTCACACTCGCGCCGTTGAACGGCTGCGTGGTGTTGATCCCGTTAAGCAACTGCACCTCGCGCAACAAATCGGCCGTATTGACCGATCCGGTACGATCAACGTTGTAGCGCGCCGCGTTCGCCGGCAGATTGGCCGTGCCGTCGTTCAGCCGCTGCACCAGCCACAAAAGATCCAGCGTGCTGGCCGCCCCGTCCAGATCGACGTCCCCCGGTGAGGACTGATACTGCAGCTTTTGGCTCGGTCCGGTCGCGGCGAACACCAAACTGGTGCAATGCAGTGGCGGGATCGGCGCGCTGAGCGTGATCAGATATGGTCCAACCCCGCTGCCACTGACGCCGGTAACCGACGGGCAAAGCCCACCGGTGCAGCTTATCGTGGTGTTCTGCGGCGTCGGAGCCGGAATCGGCGGCGCGCTGAACGTCACACTGATCGGACTGTAGCTGATACCGCCCTGCGGCGCGGTTCCGGCACCGCCGATGCCGGCCGACAACGTGCCTCCCGTGCCCGTGTCCAAGCAGTCGCGAAACGGCTGACCGGGCTGATACGGATTGGCATTCGGGCGCGGGGGATTGGCGGAAACAATACTGACCGGACACACGTTGATCGTTAGCTGGGCCGCATCCGAGGTGCGCGTACCGCAATTGTTGGTTACATCCACCGTGTACGCCCCCATGTCCGAGGATTGGGCGGAGCTAATCATGTAGTTTGCGGATGTCGCGCCCGGCAGGATGCTGAAGTCGATGTACCATTGATAGGAGAGCGGCGGATCGCCGCTGGCTGCGACGCTCAGCGTGACCGGCGCGCCAGCGCAGGTTGTCTGGCTGACGGGCTGGGTGACGATGGATGGCGCCAAATGCGCTGTGTCCACCGTCAAGACCGCGGGGTCGCTGCTCACTGAAACGCAGGCATTGCTGATGAATAACGTGTAGCTCCCCGCACTGCCGGCGGCTACCGGGTCGATCGTGTAGCTGCTCTGCGTCGCGCCGGGAATATCGACGCCATCCTTGCGCCACTGGTAATTGAACGGTCCCGTACCGCTGACGCTTGCCGAGAAAGTGGCGATGCCGTTCAGGCAGATGGTCTGGCTTTGCGGTTGCTGGTCGAACGCGACCGAGCCGCCGCTGTCGAAGACTGAGAAATCATCGACGAACCAGTCGTCCTCGTCGCCCGGACCGCCAGCGATGTTTCGCAGTCGCACCCGGAAGCGCGGATGCCGGGCGCTATTAGGTAACGTGACCGTGACCGGCTGGTAGGCCGTCATCGCCGGACCGCTGCCGAACTGCTGGCTGGCAAGCTGCCAGTTGTAGGTGGGGTCGAGGTACTCCACGAACAGATCGTCGCCCGGCTCGGGTTGATTCCCGCCGCCCTTGCGCTCATACGAGTAGGTGATGTTCACGCTGCATGCGGCCGACGTGTCGATGGTTCGCGAGCGAAGCTGATCGCCGCCCGCCAAGGCACCCGAGCTGTTGAGCCGCAGCGAGAGTCCGCCGCTCGGTTCGTTCAGGCCGACGCCATCCACCGTGGCCCCCGAGAAGGGCATCCACTTGGTAGTGTCGTCGAGCGTCGTGCTGTTGAAGTTATCCACGAGCGGCAAGGCTGTGATTTCCGGCGCTGGCGGCGACAGGCAGGTGCGCGTGGCGCGGAAGGCGTTGATCACGTCCTTGCTGCCCTGGCAGAACTCATTCCGCACGCTGAAGTCCAGAAAAGAACACATCGTGTAGGTCGGAGACGTGCAGCAGCCGGTGCAGAAGCCGGTGCCGGCATTCTCGCAATGTGGCGCATTCCAAGCGTGTCCGATCTCGTGCGTGGTCAGATCGACGCGCCGCGAAAAAGTCGTCGTGAAATGGGATGCGGAGAGCCCATAGGAACTGCCCAGGAAGCAGATCGTGCCCAGGTAGGACACGCCGAGTACCGTGCCGTTGAGCGTCCGGCCGGTCATGAGATGGGCCGTGTCGCGCACGACATTCGCGTGGTTGGCATTCCAATAGTTCTGGAACTGCGATAGCAACGTGCTGGCCTCGAACGAGGTATACGGGTCGCTCACATTGGTCTGCACAATGATGGTCGTAATGACGTGCCGAATGTCCACGTCGCGATCATACTGGGCATCGACGGAATTGAAGACATTCTCGATGTCGGCCGTCGTGTTGGGGATCGAGCTGCCATTCTGTTGATAGAATTCGAAATCGGCATCGAAGGCCACCTGACACGTCGTGTAGACGCCCGAGCCTTCCGGGATATCCGTATCCGCCGGCGGCGGATTCATCTGCAAGAAAGCCGGGTCCACACCGCACGTGCCCCGCCGATCGAGCGGATCATCGAAGCGGTAGACGACGTGCACTGACTTATCTGCCTCCGGAATCTGGTCGGTGATCGGTTGGATGGCATACGTGATGCCCGCGGATGGTACGTCGATGGTGCCGGTAACGTTTCCGTTACGGATCGAAACCGCCACGCTGCTGTCCGGCTCACCCTGGACGAAGCCGCGGTAGGTCGCCGGCGGTTCCGGCGCGACGTCGATCAGGGAGCCATTCACCTGCGCCAGCAGCCGGAAGTTCTCCGCACGCAACGAGTACGGCTCGACATCCAGCACCACGTTCCGCCCGCCGAGCGGCACCGTGATCTCGCGCGGTCCAAGAGCGGCCGCACCGGGGTCAATGTCCGCCAGCTCGCCGCCGCGCAGCTTCAGGCGCGCCAGGATATCGGACTTGCTTTGCGCCAACTCGGCCGCGCGAAGCCGCCGCGAACCCTCATTTGCATGGGAAGGGTTTGAGGCCGCGACCAGCACCACCGCCAGCGCCAGGCCGCCACAGGCACCCGCCCGCGCAGAACGTCGCACCATCTTGCTCCTCCTGACCCGAATGGTTCCACCAGTCCGGAGCACCGGGAGTGGAAAGGCGGCGCACCCGTCGCCAATATCCCGACGCACGGACTGTACGGGTGTGTCAAGGTTTGCGCGGTGCCCCCAAAGGCATGCACGCTCCCCTTTGCCGCTATGGGGATTATAACGGTGCGCCGGCCGCATTTCACCCCTGGAGGCGCGAAAACCGGACTGCGGATTCACAGGCCGGGATGGGCGGACCTTTCTTTCGGCCCGGCATCGAGGAAACCTTGCAGGATAATCTGCGCGGCCAGCCGGTCGTGACGGGCTTTGCGCTCTTTACGGGTGAAGTCTCCGGCGGCGAGCAGCTCGTCGGCCGTCACGGAACTGAGATGCTCGTTCCACAGGTGCAGCGGGCCGGGCATGACGTGCTCGAGTGCGGCCGCGAACTGTCGCGTCAGTTTGGCCTGCGGACCCTCGGAGCCATCCTCGTTCAGCGGAAGTCCCACCACGCAGGCACCGATGTCATCGTATGCGACGGCCGCCTGGCGGACCGCGCGCGCCTGCTCGCTGAGCGTCCCTCTGGCTGGCACCGTGGTCAGCGGCGAGGCGATCGATCCGGATGGATCACTGATTGCCAATCCGATTCGCTTCGTGCCGTAATCAATGCCGAGGTATCGCATATCAGAACCCCCCACGCCAGTGGAGGGTGACATCCGAACGACGTGCGTCATCGACTGTCGCGCGTCACCCCGCCCGCGCGGGCGGGGTTCAGACATACTTTTCGCCAAACTGCTGCCGCACGCGCGCCACCAATTCTTTGATGCTCTGCGCATCGCGCCGGGTGCAGATGAGCGTCGCATCGGCCGAGTGCACGATCACCAGATCGTCCACCCCGATCGTGGCGATCAGGTGATCGTCCTCGCTGACCAGGATGTTGCCGCGCGAGCCGAGGTTCAGCGTGGCGCTGGCCGCGTTGACGTTACCGTCGGCGTCGGCCGACACCAGCGACTCAAACGCGGTCCACGAGCCCACATCCACCCACTGACAATCCATCTCAACGACCAAGACGTGCTCGGCGCGCTCCATCACCGCGAAATCAATGGAAATCTTGATGAGCGTCGGATAGACGCGCTCCAGGCGTTCCTGGCGCTGCGGCGTGTCCCAAGCCACCGCGATCTGGCTCAGCCCCTCATATGACTTCGGCAGGTATTTGTGCAATTGGTCCAGAATGGTCGCGGCCCGCCAGGTGAACATACCGCTATTCCAATAGTAATTGCCGGCGGCCACATATTCGGTCGCGCGCGCCAGGTCCGGCTTTTCTGTAAACTCTTCGACGCCGTAGACGCGCTCGGTGAGGGCGGCGCCGCGCCGCACATAGCCATAGCCGGTGTGCGGCGATGACGGCCGCACGCCCAGCGTCACCAGCGCGTTTGCTTCACGCTCCGCGACGCCGTACGCCAGATCGAGCGCGTCCCGGAAACGGTCGATGGGCATGATGATGTGGTCGGCCGTGAAAATGCCCATGACCGCGTCAGGATCGCGCTGCCGCAGAACGGCGGCGGCCAGCCCGACCGCATTGGCCGTGTCGCGACCCTGCGGTTCGCCCAGCAGATTCCGCTCCGGCAGTTCCGGCAGTTCTTCGGCTACGGCCGGCAGGTAGCGCGAACCCGTGATGACGTAGATGGCATCGGGCTCCAGCAGACCGGCGATCCGCTCGTAGGCATGCCGCAGCAGGCTCTCGCCGCCAAACAAACGCAGCACCTGCTTGGGCCGGGCGACGCGGCTAAGCGGCCACAGACGCGTCCCGGCGCCTCCGGCCATGATGACGGCGTGGCGCATGTCTACACGATGGCATTCCGTCGGCCAGCCGTCAATCGCGTGTCATGGTCTCGTGAGTACGACGGCGTCCGGGTTACGGATGCAGCGGCCAGAAGAACGGGACAAGGATCATCGAGGTCGCGAACCAAAGCAGGCACATGGGCAGACCGACCTTCAGAAAATCCGACAGCTTGTATCCGCCCGGGCCGAAAACCATCAGGTGCGTCTGGTAGCCCATCGGCGACACAAAGCCCGCCGACGCGGCCAACGCAACGATGATAGCGAAGGGCCGCGGATCGACGTGTAGCGTGCGCGCCGCCGCGACCGCGATCGGGAACATCAGCGCGGCGGCCGCGTTATTCGACATGATCTCGGTCGTCAGCCAGGTGACCAGATAAACCCCCGCTAGCACGCCCAGTGGTCCAAAGTGATGGGCGGCGCCAATCACCAGTCCCGCCAATGCATCGGCAGCGCCGCTGGTCTCCATGGCCTTGCCGATGCCCAGCGCCGCACCGATGACCACCAGAATTGGCCATTCGATGCTGCGCCGCGCGCCGGCGGCCGAGACGCAGCGCGTCACAATCATCGCGCCCGCCGCCAGCAGGACGAAGATCACGCGGCGCTGATCCACCGCGTTGGCCAGCGGCGTGTGCACGCCGAGCATTTCGAGCACGTCGGGCAGCGTCATCACCGCCAGCATGCTCAGCACGATCGCGGCCGCATACGGCGCCTTCTCGCGGCGAATGGGCGCCACGCTGCCGGCCTCACTGACTAGATAGAAATCCGGGTTGTTGCGATGCGCATGAATGAAACCGGGGCCGGCCAGGAGCAGCAGCGTATCGCCCGGGTGCAGTACGATGTCCCCGATCTTCTGGCGGACACGCACGCCGTTGCGATGCACGGCGATCACGGCCGCGTCATAGATCGTCCGGAATTGCGCGTCGCGAATGCCGCGGCCGACCAAGGGGCTCGACGAGCTGATCACGGCTTCGTATAGTCCGCGGCGCTGACCGAGTTCCAGCGGCGCGCGCCCCTCGTCCGGGACACGCCGCGGCCCGCCTTGCGGGCCGGCCGCTTCGCGACCGCGGGCTTCGCCCGCCACGGCGAGTCCCGGATCGCCGGCCGCCACCAGACCGGGAACTTTCTGCAAGTCCACAATGGTCGCGACCACGCCGGTGAAGACCAGCCGATCCCACGCCAGCAGCCGCTCTTTTGGATCGACCGCCGGAATGACTTGCCCTTCGCGCTCGATCTCGATCAGGAACAGACCCGGCAAATGCCGCAGACCCGCCGCCTCGATGGTCTGGCCCACCAGCGGGCAGCTCGGCTGCGCGATCATTTCGACCAGAAACTCGCGGCGGCTCTCGCCGAGTTGTTCGAGGAATTCCTTGCGATCGGGCAGCCAGCGCGGGCCGACGACGATCAGAAAAATCGATCCCAGCACGGCGATAGGGATGCCCGCCGCGCCGAGTTCCCACAGCCCCAGCCCCTGCATGCCGGCCGCTTTGAGCATCCCATGCACGACCAGGTTGGTGCTGGTGCCGATCAGCGTGCAGACGCCGCCGAGAATGGCGGCATAACTCAGCGGCAGCAGCAGCTTCGAAGGCGCGATGCGCTGTTTGCGCGACCAGTCGAGCAGGGTCGGCAGGCACATCGCGACCACCGTCGTGTTATTCAGGAACGCGGAGATGGCTGCGACGGCCGGCACGACGCGGCGCAGCGCCTGCTGCGGCGAACGTATACGTCCGAGAATGCGCTGCGCGAGGCTGCCGAGCAGGCCCGTTTCGACCAGCCCGGCCGCCACCACGAACAGCCCGGCGATCGTGAGGACGCCTTCGTTCGAGAAGCCGGCTAACGCCTGCGCCGGTGTAATCACGCCGGCCAGCGCCAGTAAGGTCAACCCGCCGAGAAAGATGACATCGACGACGTGCGTGAAGCGCACCAGGCCGTAAACCAGGACCGCGAGAACAGCCAGGGTAAAGCCGGCCTGCCAGGACACGGCGATAGCGTATCGGAGCCATAAGCCTTTCGCCATTAGGCGATACTTGCTGGAATGAGGGCCGCTTTCGCGAACACCCTGCGTGGGCTAGAATCGCGCAATGGTGAACCCCCTGGGCGACAAACTTTTCGCTGACAAACGGCACGAAGGCGTGCGCGTGGTCGTCACCGGACAGGTCGGAGTGGAGAAGGCGCCGTTTCTGGAGCGCGTGGCGCAAATCGCCCGCGCTAACGGCCGCAGCCTGGCCGTGTTCCATGTCGGCGAGCGCATGTATGCCGAAGCACCCGACGTGGTGCGCGGGCGGATTCTCGATCTGCCACGGCACCGGCTCGATTCGCTGCGTCGCAGCGTGTTCAAGGATATCCTGGCGGCCGCCGAGCGCGTCGAGAATCTCATTGTCAATACGCACGCGACCTTCCGCTGGAAGCACGGCCTGTTCCATGCCTTCGATTTCGACCAGATGGCGCAGCTCAATGCAGATCTGTACGTGACGCTGGTGGATAACGTCGATGCGGTCCACGAGCGGCTCGACCGCGACCACGACGTGCGGCACACGCTCAAGGATATCCTGGTGTGGCGCGAAGAGGAGATCTTCGGGACCGAGATGATCGCGGCCGCGCTGCGTGGCTACGGCCACTCGCACATCCTGGCTCGTGGCACGGAGCGCGATACGGTGATGTCGCTGTATCGGCTCATGTTCGAGCCGCAGCGCAAGCGCGTCTACCCATCGTTCCCGATGACGCACGTGATGGACATGCCCGAGGTCCTGGCCGAGATCGACGCCTTCCGGGCCGTGCTCACCGAGCATTTCATCACGTTCGATCCCGGCGACCTGGACGAGAAGCGCCTGCTGTTCGAGGCCGGGCTGGCGACGCAGCAGGGGCGCGACGAGATCACCATCCAAGTGAACGGCCGCGAGATGACGCTGAAGGTCACTGAGGTCACGAGCTGCGCGGGCGACATCGACGGCCAGATTTACGCGCGGGATTTCAAGCTCATCGATCAATCCGACATGATCGTCAGCTACATTCCAGAGTTGCCGACCGGCAAGCCAGGCCTGTCGAGCGGCGTCGAGCGCGAGTTGCAACACGCCTTCGAGGCCACGAAGGAAGTTTACGTCGTCTGGCGGCCCGCGGCCGAGCCATCGCCCTTCATCACCGAAACCGCGACGGCCGTCTTCCGCACCATCGACGGCCTGCTGAAGCATTTCCAGTCGAAAGGCTACATCGGCGATTATCAACTGGCGCTGCCCGCGACCGCCCCGCGCGACCGCGGCCGCTTCGGGTAAACTTGCGCAACGGCGCAAAGCCGCCAAGAATCGGAGGACCTCGCGCAGATGCATTGCGAACCTCAGCGGCTTTCCGCAACGCGGAGGGCATCTTGAGGCTGCGTGGTAGCCGCGACGGCGGCGGCTTGCCGGAGGATGCTGCGCGTCGCGCCTTCGGGGTCGCGGAAGAAATGCGGGGTCCAGATGCGGTGGAGCTGCCAGCCCTGGCTTTCGTGGATCGCCGTGCGGAAGAGGTCCCATTCGATTGGGTCGGCCGATGGGGCGAACCGCACCGTGTCGCAGAGAATCCCAAGCGTCACATCCTCGGGCTGGGTCGGATGCCGCAGCGCGACGTCGACGCAGAATCCATCATTTCCCCAGTGTACGTCACTGCCGACGTGATGCGCTTCGGCCAGCCGCTGCGCGAGGGCCTGTGCGAATCGTGACGGCGCTTTGCTCGGGAGCACATTGACCGCAGCGGGCGGCGTTGCCTCGACGCGCTGTCGATCCGCCGGCTCAGCGGCCAAAACCTTGGCGCGCTCATAGAGCGCGGCGAGTTGTTCGGCATAGGCCAGATACGCGAAGAGCAGCCAACCACCGCCCGGGGTCTGGCCCGGCGGGACCGGCGGGATATTGCGGTAAATCTCGGGCGGAATCGACGTGACCAGATGCACTTCCTCGCGAGCGCGCGTGACGAGCACGTTGAGCCGCCGCCCGCCGCCCGCGCGCCCCAGCGGGCCGAAGCGGCGATAGAACTTGCCTTTGGCGTCAGGACCGTACGTCGTGCTGATGATCATGTGATCGCGCTCGTCACCCTGGACGTTCTCCAGGTTTTTGACGAAGAGTCCCTCGAACGAGCCAGCGCCCTTCCGCGTGCGCGCTTCCGCCAGGCGCCGGCCGAATTCGGCGTCCTCGACCGCCAGTGCATCCAGTTTCTCGACGATCAAATCGCGCTGCTGCAGGTTGAAGCAGGCGACGCCGATCGACGGCGGTTCGGCGCGCTTGAGCAGATCGCGCACGATGCGGCCGATCTGGTCGGCCTCGATTTCGTTGCAGCGGTCCTGGTAGACGCCATTCACGCGATAGAGCACCAGCGGCGCGAAGCGCGTGCGATTCGACGGATGACCCGGAATCGGCTGCAGCCGCGAGCCGTAGAACTGCTGATTCGAAAAGCCGATCAGATCGGCATTCCGCGAGCGATAATGCACGTCGAGATAACATTGCTCGATCGACAGGTTCAGGGCCGCGCCGAGCAGGTCCTCGATCTCGCCCTGCTGGATTTCGAAAAGCTGCTGGTCGGACTCGATCGGGTCGTCCTCGCTGACTGCGATGGCCGTTTCGAAGAAGCGCGTCGGCGGAAGCTGTTTCGGATCGCCGGCAATCACCACGCGCTGACCGCGCGTCAGCACCGGCAATGCCTCTTCGAGCCGGCATTGCGAAGCTTCGTCGAACACCAGCACGTCAAACAGCGGCTTGCGCGGGAAGAGCTGCGCCACAGTTTCGGGACTGGCCATCCATACCGGGCGCAGGTCGAAGAGCGGATCGCCGCCTTCGATCCCGGTCCCGACAGCGATCACCTGTCGCAGCCGCATGGCGCGCTCGCCGCGCATCGTCAGCCGCCGGCGCACATCCGCCCCAAGCGTGTTCAGGCGCGAGCCGGTCCCGGCCAGCAAGCGCTCTTTTTGTAAACTCAGCCAACGATGCAGGATCAGGTCGCGCACCAGCGATTTCTTCTGCTCCTGAAGCTGCTGGTAGCGCTCGAAACGACCGGCAATGCGGCGCGCGTCCACGGCGGCCAGCGCGGGGTCGTTGCGCAGCCGGCGCGAAATTTCGTTGGAAAGCGCAGCCTTGTGCAGCAGGCTGACAGCGTCATGCGGCGCGGCCGACGCTGCCAGTGTAGTCTGCACGGCCGCGTTCAGCGTTGCGGGCAGCTTGCCGAGCGCCTGCCGCAACCGTAGCACATCCTCCAGCGTGTCGAAGGTTTGCTGCAATGCGACGAACTCCGCGGTGACCGTTTCGCCATTGCGCAGCTTGGCGATGAGAGCGGTGCGCCAATCGGCATCGAACAGCCCGGACTGAGCCAACGTAGCGTCGAACTGCGCGAGCGCCTCGGCGCGCAGCGCCGATTTGTGCAAGCCGTCGATCAGCCGCGCGGCGGCCGTCGCATCCGTCAGTGCGGCGCGTGCGGCTTCGGCCAGACCATCGAGGGCGGGAGAACTGGCAACCACATCGAGCAACTCGAATAACCGCAGGTGTTCCGTGAAGACTCGCTCGAGGCGCTCATCGTCCACCAGACCCGGTGCGGGCGCGTAGCCGAGCAGCTCGTCGTGCAGGTTCTTGAGCACGAGCCGCGTGCGCAGCCGGGAAAGGAATTGCGCCAGACGCCGGACCGTTGCGGGGGCGAAGGGCAGGCGATAGCGGGCGGTGACGCTCGCCGCCTGTGCCTTGCGCTTAACACACAGCGGGGCATACCACTTTCCCGCTACGGGCAGGTAGGCCTCGAGCGCCGCGAGTTGGTCCGCGAGCGTGGGCAGGTCAGGCGGGTTGTGCTGTGCAGCCAGCGCGGCGTCAAGCGGACCGTCGCGCAGTGATTGGATCAACGTCGCGGCCTCAATCAATTTGCGATGAGCGCGCCGCACGGCCGCAATATCCAGCGGCAGCCACTGGTTTCGCACGGCCACACCGACCTGTTCGAGGGCTGCCCGCAACTGCTCGGCAAGTCGGCCGCGCGCGGCGGCTTGTTCGCTCCAGTCCCACCTGCCGGAGAAGGCAGGAATCGCCGCGTCGGCCGTCGCATCCGTGCGCTCTGCCTCACGCACGCACGTTTCCAGCACCGTACGAACCTCGACCGGGCGCGAGACGAGTTCGATCAAGTCGATCCCTGCACCGTTGACCCACGGGTTGGTGGCGTATTCAAAGCCGTGCGCACGCGCCGCGATCTCGCGTGCTTCCTGTGCGTGCTGTTGCCATTCCGCCAACGTGACGCCGCGCAGCTTGTCTTCGTCGACTGGGCAGTCGGTTGAGAGCGCGAGCCATTCGCCGACCAGAGCATGGAACGATTGCCCGTCTGCAGTCTCGGGCTGGACCAGCGCCGTGTGGTACTGCGCCAACTCGGCATACACCTCGCGCAGCTCGGCATCGATCTTCGCCAGATCATCCTCCGCGCGCGGGTTGCTTCGGGCGTCGCTTAAGGCCTCCAACTGATCGCGCACCGAGCGGTACAACTCGCGCTGATCGCGCTGCGGGTCGTGGATCAGCGCACACAGCCGCGCCAGACCCATGTGATCTAGACGATACGCGACCACGTCCAGCGCCGTCCGTTTGTCACAGACGAACAGGACGCGCTGTCCGCGCGCCAAATGGTCGCCGATGATGTTGCTGATGGTCTGACTCTTGCCCGTGCCGGGCGGACCGTGTACCACCAGACCCTTGCATTCGCGCGCCAGGCGCACCGCGCGAAGCTGGCACGGATCGGCTGATGCGACCAGCCGCTCGTCGTCAAAAACGCGTGGCCGCCCTGGGCCCTCCGAGCGAACCTGGGGATGATCGGCGGGCACCTCCAGGCTGACATCAAGCTGGATGAAACTCTCGACCGGCCCGGCCAGCGGCTCGCCTGCAACCATGCTTTGCATGTCACGCAGCACGCCTTGGTTGGCCATCGGAAACAATCCGACGACGGCCGACGGGAGAATGGCGGCGGTTGCGTCGATCTCTTCGGTCCGCGGCGCAGGATTCAGGCGGAAGGCTGTCGGCAGCGCCGCGTCCGTAGCGCCACCTGGCTCATTCGCTCCAAGCGTATCCGGAAGCAAAAAGAGTTCCGGAGCGGGGATGGCCATCAGCCGCGCGACCTGCTGGACGATTTCGCAGATTTCGCGCCAGGGCTGCGCGCCCCGCTCATCCGCGAAAAGTTCTGCAACATCACGACCCGTCTGCTGTTCGAGCCATGCCAGCAGCGCGGTATTCGGCATGATGCGGTCGATGCCCTCGCCCTTGCATGCCAGCAGCACTGAGGGAACAGGCCCGAGCTTTACGCTCAAGGCGGCTGGGATGAAGGCCATCGGGGCGATGATGCGGCGCGTCTGACCGCGCGCTCTGGCTCCCAGCATTGTCGGCGGCAGGCTCAAGAGCGGGAAGCCAACGTTGAGAACATTGACGCCCGTGTCCTGCTCGTAGGTGCGCGCGTCGTCGGCGATGACGCGCAATTTGTTGAGCAGACTTTGTTGGTCGGACCATGCTTGCCGGGCGGCGCGCTCGGCTTCGGTGAGTGGCGGCTCGGCGTCCGGTTCACGACGCTCGCCGGAGGTCGCCTGCTGGCGTTCGCTCTGGCTGTCATCGATGCGGCGCAGCGGCGCCGGAATACGGCCGGTGAGCTTGACTTCTTGCTCGCTACCCAACAGGCCGCGCAGCACCTCCTCGGGTGCGAGGTCGCCCAGCCGGCCGATATGCGTCAGGTCCAGCCGCTGACGGCTGGCATGCGGTCGACAGTTGAGGCTCGGGCCGTTAACCATCGCCGCGAAGAGCCGATCGAGCATCTTCACCAGAATGCGATTGCTGGCCGCCGCCATAGGGCAGTGATCCTACTTCATGTTTCAGCGGAATGCGAAGCAGCTCAGTACAACAAGAAGCGGCCGACCCGAAGCACAGTGATCTACGAGAGACTTCGTTGACATCTACAGCAGGCTTTTCGCATACGATGTTTGACAGGCGGCGGGGATGTGGTTTGATGGAGGTAGGGAATCCGGAAACAGAAAGGGCACGCGTGGAGGTTGGATATGTCCAAGATCCGGCTGGCGAACCATAAGGGCGATGAAGTGATTGCGACGTTTGATCCGGGCAGTGCCGACTCGGTGCAGGTGGCGCAGGGGAAGCTGACCGAGTTTCTGGATGACTGCGTGCGGCGGTTCGGGCCGAGCGGCAAACCGCCCGTGTGGGCGCGACGCAGCGGACGCAGTGAGTTCGAATTGTTTGACGGCAAGCTCGAACAGACCGACGAGATTCTATTGCAGTATCCGCTGGTCGGAGGCTGAGGCATTTCCGATTTGCCATTTCCGATTTCCGATTCGGGCGGGGAGTCGGCCGGTGCGCGTCCGGGCGAGCGCGCCGGCGGGCGCGCGACACGGTCGGCGCGCGTCAGCAATGACAACGAGGAACAGACGCGCGAGTTAGGACGGCGGATCGGGGCGGCGCTGCGCGGTGGGGAGGTGCTCGCGCTGATTGGACCGCTGGGAGCGGGAAAGACGCGACTTGCCAAGGGGATCGTCGAGGGGGCCGGCGCCGCGGTGGCCGAGCAGGTGACCAGCCCGACGTTCGTGCTGATGAATGAGTATGTCGGACGCGTGCGCATTCATCATATCGATGCGTATCGGCTGCGCGGTCCGGACGAGTTGGTTGACCTCGGCATCGAGGAGATGTTCCGCGGTGGCGCGACCGTGCTGCTCGAATGGGCCGATCGCGTGCCAAGCGTGCTGCCGGATGAACGGCTGACCATTGACGTGCGCGTGGCGGGACCGAATCTGCGTATGTTTCATTTCGCGGCGACGGGGAAGCAGGCGATCGAGTTGATCGAGCGCGCCGGCATGCTTGGTGGTTGACACTTTCCGGCGGCGTTCATAGAAACAACCACATCGATGAGCACGGGCAAGCGATAAGGCCTGCCCATGCCACCCGAGGTCAACCGTTTGGCCAGACGTGACGGACGACGCGCGGATGAGCTACGGCCGGTGCGGATTACGCGCGGGTTCACTCGGTTTGCGCCGGGGTCGGTGCTGATTCACTGCGGTGAGACGCATGTGCTGTGCACGGCCTCGTGGCAGAGCAGCGTGCCCGAGTGGAAGCAGGGCAAGGGTACGGGCTGGGTGACGGCCGAGTATGACATGCTGCCCGGCTCGACGGCGCAGCGCCGGCCGCGGAACCGGCTGCGGATCGACGGGCGGACGCAGGAGATTCAGCGGCTGGTCGGACGTGCGCTGCGCAGCGTCGTAGACCTGAACAAGCTGGGTGAAAATTCGATCCTGATCGACTGCGACGTCCTGCAGGCCGACGGCGGCACGCGCACGGCGGCGATCACCGGGGCCTACGTGGCCGTGGTCGATGCCGTGCAAGTGGCGCTGCGGGAGAAATGGATCGTCAGCGACCCGATCAGCGGACAGATCGCGGCCGTCAGCGCCGGACGCGTGGATGCCAAGCTGCTGCTGGATCTGGATTATTCGGAAGATGCCGCCGCGCAGGTGGACTTGAACGTGGTGATGAACGCCGCCGGCGAATACATTGAGGTGCAGGGAACCGGCGAAGGAGCATCGTTTTCGCGCAGCGAGCTGGATCGGCTGCTCGTGCTGGCATCGAAGGGGATCGAGGAACTGATGGAGGCACAACGGAAGGCACTGCAGTGGGCGGGTTCAGGGTTTCCGCCACGGCGGACCTTCGGCAGGGTTCGGGGTTCAGGAAAGAGGCGCGCGCGGCGCTAGAGCGTGCGAGGTTGCTGCAAACGATGTATCGCGTCATCATCTGCATGTCGTACGGGGCCATTCTGGCGCTGTCGGGTTGCAACCAAGGCCTGCGCGACGGCGGCGGTTCCAGCGCGAGCGGCGCGGGCGGCGAGGCGCGGTTCGGATCGTCGAAGGGGGAGGCCTGGACCATTCTGGTGGTGGAGGCGAGCGGTCCGCAGCGGCGCGACGTGACTGAAGCGGCCGCGGCGGCGCTGCGGCGCACGCAGGGTGTGCGGCCGGGCGACGTGCGCGTCGAGCATGGCCAGGAGTCGTCGCGGATTCTTTACGGCAGGTACTACCGCCAGATGCAGGCCGGCACCTTGCGCAAGTCCGTTCCGCCGCAGATGCGGAACGATCTGGCGCTCATCAAGGACCTGGGCGGTCAGGAGGGCGTGCTGTACTTCCCGAACGCGGAGATGATGCCGCTGCCGACGCCCTCAGTCGGACCGGAAGAATGGGACCTGACGAAGGCCCGGGGAGTGTACAGCTTGCAGGTGGCGGCGTTCTACCAGGCGGGCGAGTTCAATGATCGCAAGGGCGCGGCGGTCGAATATGCGCGGCAGTTGCGCGAAAAGGGTTACGAGGCGTATTACTATCACGGCGGGCCCAAGGACACCATCAGCATCGTGACGGTCGGATCGTTCGGGCCGAATGCGGTGCGCCAACTTCCGCGGGAGACGCGGGCCGTCCTGGACGAGGAAGGGCGCCCGATACGGACCGTGATTGCGGGACCGACGGCCGCCAGCTACAGCGACGAAGTCGTGGGCTTGCAGCAGAAGGAGATGTTCAAATACAACCTGACCAACGGGCACATCGTCTACAGCGGCAAGGTGCCGGTGCCGTCGGCGCTGGTGCCGATCCCCAAGCCCGGGCCACAGCCGTGAGGGCTCCCGCCATCCTGCTGCTGGCCACCTCCAATCCCGGAAAACTGCGGGAAATCCGGCAGATTCTGAGCGGGCTGCCGATTGAGATCAAAACGCTGGCTGATTTTCCGGACATCCAGCCGCCCGTCGAGGACGAGCCCACGTTCGAGGCCAACGCGCTCAAGAAGGCGCGGCATTACGCCCGCCGCACGGGTTTGTGGACGCTGGCTGACGATTCGGGGCTGGAAGTGGACGCGCTCGGCGGCGCGCCGGGCGTGCGCTCGGCACGTTACGCGGGTGAGAACGCGGGTGATACGGCCAACAACGCCAAGCTGATCGCGGCATTGGCGGGTGTGCCCGCGGAGCGGCGGACGGCGCGCTTCCGCTGCGCCGCGGTGGTATCGGATGGTTCGCGCGTGTGGGCGTCGGCCCAGGGAACGGTAGACGGCCTGATCATCGATACGCCGCGCGGACAGAACGGTTTTGGATACGATCCGCACTTCCTGCTGCCGCAGCGCGGCGTAACCACGGCCGAACTGCCGCCGGAGGAAAAAAACCGCATCAGCCATCGCGGCCAGGCGATGCGGCGCATCGGCGAGCAGTTGACCGATCCGCTTGCCAAGTAAGGGACTCTGAGGAACTGAGCGACTGAGAGAGATTTGCTCGAGTCCGCCTCAGATCCTCTGGCTCTCTGAGTCAAATTCGTCCGAGAAATCGCGACGAGTTTTTGGAAATGGCGTTGTCGCGCCGCCGAGCGACGTTATAATCCGCCGTCCGCCGCGGCGGACGGAAGTCAAGCCGCCGGCCAGAGTGGTCTGCCCGTCCACCGGGGCGGGAACGGATGAGATGATGATGGAACAGTTCGTGCCCAAGGCCATGTTCTTCACGAAGGGCGTGGGGAAGCATCGGCACAATTTGCAGTCGTTCGAGGCCGCGCTGCGGCACGCGCGCATCGCGGAATTCAACCTGGTGCGCGTCAGCAGCATCTTTCCGCCGGGGTGCAAGATCGTTTCGCGTGAGGAGGGACTGAAGCGACTGCAGTTCGGCGGTGTGACGCATTGCGTGATCGCGGAAACGCGCACCGATGAGCCTTCGCGCTTGGTGGCGGCGGGGATCGGGCTGGCGGTGCCGGCCGACAAGACCAAGTTCGGCTACATCTCCGAGCACCACGGCTTCGGCATCACGGAGAAACGCTGCTCCGATCTGGTGGAGGACATGGCCGCCACCATGCTGGCGACCACGCAGGGCATCGAGCTGGATCCCGAAAAGGCCTACGACGAGCGGCGCGAAATCTACAAGGCGCAGCGGCTGATCGTGCGGACGCGGGCGATCGTGCAGACGGCCGAGGGCGACAAGAACGGGCTTTGGACCACCGTCGTAGCGGCGGCGGTGTTTTGCTATTGAAATGGCACTGCCCCTGAAAGGGGTAGCTAAGCCAGCCCAGGCCAACGGCCTGGGTTGGCGGTGACTTGGCATTCGGCAGCCCTGAAAGGGCGCGCTAATGGCCCACGTGAGACTAGCGCGCCCTTTCCGGGCTTCATCACCCTGAGTATCTCACATCCCCCAGGGCGTTGCCCTGGGCTGACATTGCGCAGGGCTTCGCCCTGCAATGAAGGCGTTCTTACGTCACCCACTTGCGTGGGGGGTTCTGACTTGGCTAGCCTGCCCAACAATTTTCTGGGTCTGCCGAAGCGGTTCAGCGACTACGCGCGGGCGCGGTTTGCGATCCTGCCAATTCCTTACGACGCGACTACCAGCTACATGAGCGGAACACGGCTGGGGCCGGCGGCGATCATCACGGCCTCGCAGCAGGTCGAATTGTACGATCACGAATTAGATGCGGAGTTCCATAAGTGCGGCATCGCCACGCTCGAGCCGCTCATGCCGGAGTACGGCGATCCGCGGCACATGCATGAATTGATCTACCGCACGGCGCAGCAGTGCATCGTGGACGGCAAGTTTGTCTTCGGCTTGGGCGGCGATCACAGCGTTACCAGCGCGCTTGTTCGCGCGGCCGCGCAGCAGCAGCGCAAGTCGAAGATTCGCGGCGGGCTCTCCATCCTGCAGATCGACGCGCACACCGATCTGCGCGACAGCTACGAGGGTACGCTCTGGTCCCATGCGGCGGTGATGCGGCGCTGCCTGGACTACGCGGACACGCTTCAGGCGGTCGGCATCCGCAGCGTTTCGCTCGAAGAAGCGCAGTTCATGCGCGCCGCGGGCATCACGCCGGTTTTCGCGCGCGACACCTTCGAATCGGATGAGTGGATCGATCGGGTCGTGAACAAGCTGGGTGAGGCGGTGTATGTCACGATCGATATCGATGGCTTCGATCCGGCGTTTGCGCCGGGCACCGGCACGCCCGAGCCGGGCGGGCTGGATTGGTATCAAGTCACGTCGTTGCTGCGAATCGTGGCGGCCGAGAAACGGATCGTTGGTGCAGACATCGTCGAGGTGTTTCCGATCGGCGGCGAGGCCGTTACGGAATTTCTGGCGGCGCGGCTGGCGTATAGGTTGATCTGTTTCATACAAGCCGGCGAGAAAGGAATGCTGTGACCTCTCCCTGACAGGCAGTCGATTCCCCAAGTCGCGGTCGGAGACCGCTCCTACAGCGATTGAAACGGGTCGCGGTCGGCGGTGCTGAACACAATGGTCAAGCCGGCCAGGGCTTCGCTGAGGCGGCGGGCGATGGACGGCAGGACCGGTCGTTCGCTGGCCCAGTGCCCGAGCGCAATGGCCGCGGCGCCGTGACGCAGAATCGCGAGCGCGTCGTGATGGCGGATTTCGCCCGTCACGACCACATCCCGGTCGGTCAGCCCGGTTTGGAACGGCAGGCTGCCGGCGGCGCCGACCGCAATGATGGCCCGCGACACGCGCTGCTGCGGGGTACCCACAAGCTGCGCGCTGCGCGCGTCGGCGAACGCCTTCAGGTTCAGGGCCAACTCGGCGACCGCCATGGGGCGCGGCAGGTTTCCGACGCGGCCGATGCCGTGCCGCGGTTTGGATGACAGCGGATAGATATCGAACGCGGGCTCTTCGTATGGATGTGACTCGTAGATGGCGGCGATCACGTCCGGCAGGCGGCGCGCGGGCGTGACGGCCTCCAAACGCACTTCGGAGACGTGTTCGTAGCGGCCCGGCTTTCCAACCACCGGTGCGGTCGAATCGCTGCCGAGAAAGGTGCCCTCGCCGCGTAAACGGAAGCTGCAGCGCTCGTAATCGCCGATGCGTCCGGCGCCGGCCGTGAAGATCGCATCCGCGACGCGCTCGACCGCCTCGGCTGGAACAAATACGACCAGCTTGTGCTCGGACGCGCTATGCGGCGCGGCGGGGTCGGCCCCTACTATGGGGTACTCAATCGGCCGTGATTTCTGGATTCCGCAAGCCTCGGCGATGACGTCGTTGGTGCCGCCGGGCGCGGCGTCGAGCGCCGTGTGCATCGAGTATATCGCCATCCCGTGCACGATGCAGCGCCAGACGAGCGCGTCGGTGCCGGCGCTGGGTGCGATCAGACGCGAGATGGGCTTGAAGATCGGCGGATGGTACGCGAGCACCAGCCCGACATGTTGGCGAATAGCCTCGTCCACCACGGCCGGAGTCAGATCGATGCACAACAGTGCGCCGCGGATGATTTGGCGGCGATCGCCGGCGAGCAGGCCGACGTTGTCCCACTTTTGAGCGCGGGCGAGCGGCGCGATCTTCTCCAGCGCTGCGCACACGTCCTCCAGCGTGTGATGCATGACCGGCCGGTGGCGGCGGGGGCGCGCCGCCGCAGTCGCTCTCCGGCTTGCTCGCTTGGCAGGGCTGGCTGGCATTCGCGCCAATCGACGCTCCTACGGGGACTGACACTCACGTTCGACTGTCTGATGGTACCGTTCCAGCAGCTTGCGGGTCGTTTCCCCGGGCTTGCCGGCACCGATGTCGCGCCGTTCGATTCGGATGACCGGCATGATGCGCATCATGCTGTTGGTCAGAAACACCTCATCGGCATCGAGCAGGTCGTCGATATTGACCGCGCGCTCCTCGACGACCATGCCCGCTTCTTTCGCACACTCCATCGTCACCTCGCGCGCGATGCCGGGCAAGACCGGCGTATCCAGCGGGGGCGTGGTCAGGCGCCCAGCCTTGATGACGAACACATTGCTGATCGAGCCCTCCGCCAGGAGATGTTCGGGCGTGAACCACAAGGCCTCCATGCAATGGGCGGCGTGCGCGTGCCGCAGCGCCAGCAGCCGCGGCAGATAGCTCGTGCACTTGTGGCCGGCGAGCGGGTCGCTTCGCGATTGGCGATAGCGGCTGATGACAACGGCGATGCCGGTGCGATACATTTCATCCGGATAACCCGATAGCGGCGCCGCGGTTGCGCAGACCGTCAGGGCTGCCTGCTGAGTTTCGGAGGCTGGTGACATGGAGCCGGCCGTGACGGTCAGCCGGACACGAGCGCTGGTCAGCTCGTTCATTTCGAGCAGCCGCGCGAAATCGTTGGCGGATGGGAGGCGCGCGCGATCTATCGGCGAGAGCAGCGTTTCGGCTGAGCGACGCAGTCGGGCTACATGTTGTTCCAGGCGGAAGAGGCGGCCGTGCTCAGCGCGGATCGTTTCGAATAGTCCGGCGCCGTGCAGAAAGCCGCCGTCCCAGACGCTGATGCGCGCCTCATCGGCCGCAACCACCTCGCCGTTGAGCAAAACGTACTGCGGCATGCTCCAGTGTGCTCCAGTGCTCGCGGGAAGGGATTCCCGCATAGGCGGGTGCGAGAAAGGATTCTCGCACCAGCTTGGCACGCACCACTCACCAACCCAGGGCGCGCAGCAGGCCGGCGGCTTTGGCCTGAAGCTCTTCGTACTCTTCGTCGGGGTCGCTATCGGCCACGATGCCGCCGCCGGCGTGCAAGCAGAGCCGCTGCCCGGACATCTGGATTGTGCGGATGGCGACGTTCATGCACAGCGCGCCATCGAGCCCGATGTAGCCGATTGCGCCGCAGTATACGTCGCGGCGCGTGGTCTCCAATTCGCGAATCAGCTTGCAGGCCGCGATTTTCGGGGCGCCGGTGATCGACCCGCCCGGCAGCGTGGCGCGCAGTAGCTCGGACCAGTTTCGCCCTTCGTCCAGCGTGCCGGTGATGGTGGCCACGCGATGAAAGACCGTCGGATGCGTTTCGAGTTCGCCGTCGCTGTCGACATGGATAGAACCGTAGCGGCAGACGCGGCCGAGGTCATTACGGAGCAGGTCGACAATCATGTTGAGTTCGGCGCGATCTTTCTCGCTGGTCAGCAGTTCGCGGCGGCGCGCTTCGTCCACAGCCGGATGGCCCGTTCGTGGCCGCGTGCCCTTGATGGGCCGCGTGGCGACGCGCCGCCCGCGTAGATCGAGGAACAGTTCCGGCGAGGCGCTGAGCACGGCCTTGTCATCCCAGGCGATGAAGGCGGAGAAGTCGGCCGGATTCGCCGCGCGCAAACGCCGGTAGATTTCGAGCGGCGCCGCCGTTGTGGTCGCGTCGAAGCGCGTCGTCAGGTTCACTTGGTAAACGTCTCCAGCGTGGATGTGCTCGCGGATGCGCTCCACTTTGGCAGCGTGCTCGGCGCGGGTCATACGAGCGCGCGGCCGCGCCACGATGGGTGAGTCGTGAGTCACGAGCGGCGAATGGTCCGCCGTGAGCACGTCGATCACGTGCTGCAGCCGGTCGGCAATCGGTGCTCGGTCCTCCACGGATTCGGGAAGTGACGAAACACCGCACAGTGCCTCCCAATCGATGCCGACGGCGTGCCAGGTTTGCTCGACGTGATCGAGGATCGCGGCGCAGTCGTACAGCGCAAACCGCAGCAGCGGCATCCCGAGATCGTCGGCGGCGGTCGGTTCGATGTCCTCAATGCTCAGGCCCGCCTCGTAGGTGATGAAGCCCACCCAGCCGCCAGCAAACGGTAGCGCCGGCAGCTTGCCGGCCCGTACCGCTGGCATCCTGCCGGCGCGTGCCGACAACGCGCCGATTGGATCGGCCGTGGCGGCCGCGTTCACCGTCTCGACCGGGTCGAACCCCAGGATCGTGTAGCGCCCGAACTTCGCCGACCGCGCCGCGCTTTCCAGCACGAATCCGCCCTCGCGCGCGCAGACCCGCGCGATCGCGGCCTCGATCGGTATCGGCGAATGCATGCGCAACGTTTGGATCGGCACGGGATGGCTCAGGATGAGCGCCACGACGGCGAAGTATACTCGAACTCGCCTGAGATGGAGCAGATTCCCCAATTTGCATAGGATCCGTCGCCGCCCGCGCGCAGCGGGTTACAATCGCGCATCATGGGATACGACGTGTTTGAGCGGTGCGCAACGACCGGCGCTTTCCGACGAATCATTCAGCATTCGAGTCCACCGGCCGCATCGGCGCGCGAGATCGCCGCGCGGCACATGTGTGCGGGCCACGAGTTGGTTCAGTCCGGTGCGGACACGCACTTCGCGGCGCTTCGCGAGGCTGCTAGCGGGCTCATCGTGCTGATCGTTGTCCGGCGGGTGCCGTCCGCCGGTGCGGTGCCTCACACGGGCCGCGACGCCCGATCGTTCGCTGCATCCTCCTTGATCCCAAAGCACGTCCCCATTGCGACCCAGGGTACGCCGGACGCGCGGCAACCGATGCGCGTGCTGGTTCGTGAAATCCGCGAGGCGGGGTTCCGACTGGTTGTGCAGCGGTTACTCGATCCGATCAGTGGCGAAAGTCTGCACGCCTGCACGGCGGTGTTTCGGCGCACCGGCGAGATTTGGCGCGTGACGGCGCGTGACGCCTCCGCGGCGGTCGTCGAGTTGGCGCGCCAGGTGGGCTCGAAAATCGCACTGCAGCCGGTGCCTGTCCGCCGGCGGCCGTCGAAGGGTAAGCGCCTGGCCGCGAGTTCAACCAGGAACGCGGCGGACGAGTCCCTGGCTTATGGCGTGCTGACGATCGTGGTGGGCCTGACCGGATACCTCGCTAGCCTGCTGTTCCGGCACGTCGACGAGCATTTGCGCGATCAATCAATCTGAGCCCGGCGCCCCGGGTTCTGCTATTCCGCCAATCAAGCCAAACTATTTAGAATGCGGCGGGCCGGATCAGCCGCAGGGGCTGTGGCGCTGCACGTGCACGCGGAGCGTGTCCAAATGGGTCGCGCGCGAAGTCTGCAAGTCACATCAGTCGGCGCCCTGGTCAATGCCGGCCTGGCGGCGATCAAGCTGCTGACCGGAGTGGCCGGACAATCTTATGCTCTGATCGCGGACGGCATTGAGTCCATGGCGGACATCTTCGGCTCGTTTGTGGTGTGGAGCGGGCTGCGAATCGCGTCGCAGCCGGCCGATCGCGATTATCCGTACGGCCGCGGGAAGGCCGAGCCGTTGTCGGCCATCATTGTCGCCATGATGCTGTTCGCCGCAGCGCTCGGCATTGCGCTGGAAGCCGTACGCGAAATCATCACCCCCCATCACACGCCCCGAGCCTACACGCTGATCGTGCTCATCGCGGTGGCGGTCGTGAAGGAGACCTGGTTCCGCATCGTGCGTCGCGTCGCGCATACTGAAGAAAGCCCGGCCGTGCTGGTGGATGCCTGGCATCACCGCAGTGATGCACTTACATCGGTCGCGGCCGCGAT
The DNA here is from genome assembly GCA_036505095.1 of Phycisphaerae bacterium. Lineage (GTDB taxonomy): Bacteria > Planctomycetota > Phycisphaerae > UBA1845 > UBA1845 > DASXUA01. The sequence goes on along the minus strand of DASXUA010000386.1, from coordinate 8,080 downwards.
CGGCATCAGCATCGCACTGCTCGGCGGATCGCGTTACGCCGCGGCGGACGCCTGGGCCGCGATCGCCGCGTCGGCCGTGATCCTGGTCAACGCGACGCGCCTCACGATTCCACCCTTGCGCGAGTTGATGGACATCGAGCCGGTCGGCGTCGTCGACCGCGTGCGCGCCATCGCAGCAGCCGTTCCGGGCGTCGCAGGGGTGGAGAAGGTCTTCGCCCGCAAGGCTGGGCCACAATTGTGGGTGGATATGCACGTCGAGGTCGATCCGTCCATGTCGGTCGAGCGCGCCCACGGAATCTCGCATGACGTCAAGGACGCGATCCGCACCGACATGCCGCAAGTCGAGGACGTGCTGGTGCACATCGAGCCGCACCATGAAGCGGCGGACGCTCGCGTTGACGAGTCAAGTGGCGGAACCCTATGATCGTGGCGCTATGACCAAGCCTGAGGTCAGCCTGCTGGCCGAGCGGCAGATGCGCAATTGGGAGTTAGCGCGCCGCCAGCGCGTTGCCCGTAGCGCGCCCGAGACCGCGCCGCAGGGCGAGGCGTTCGTGTGTATCTCGCGCGCGGTGGGATCGGGGGGGTCGCGCGTCGCGCAGCTTCTGGGCGAGCGGCTCGGCTGGGCCACGTTCGACCGCGAAATCCTGCAGTTCATGGCCGGCGACGACCGCCTGCGCGCCCAGCTTTACGAGAGCATGGACGAGCGCGACGAGAGCTGGCTGGAAAGCGTGGTGCGCTGCCTGCTGGAAGGCGACTTCCACCGCGACGATTACTGCCATCGGCTGGTAGATACGGTCCTGCGGCTGGCGCGCAAGGGCCCAGCGGTTTTTCTGGGACGCGCCACTGATCTGTTCCTGCCGCAGGCGGCTGGGCTGCGGGTGCGCATCATCGCGCCGCGCGAGGTGTGCCTCCGCAACTTTGCGGCGAGACGTCAATTAGACCTCGAGGAGGCGCGCCGCACCATCGAACGCATCGAGCGCGAACGCGCGGAGTTCATCCGACACCACTTCCAGCGTGAGGCCGAGGACCCGACCCGTTACGACCTGATCATCAATCGGCAGCGATTTTCAGAAGCGCAAGCGGTTGAGCTGATCGTGGCGGGTCTTCGCGTCCGCGGCATGCTCTGATTCTGCGGGCCGGCGAGCGCCGCGCGGCTTGACTACGCGCTATGACGGCTCTGCGCCGCTGTGCGGAGGCGCGCAATCGCATCCAGGGGATTTCAACGCCGGGCAATGCAAGCATAGGCATGCGGGAGAACTTACGATATGCCCATGGGGGGCGGCAACCCGAATGGCATGGCGCAGCCGTCTCGGCTGCACAAGTGCAGGCGGGACGCCGGTAGCACAAGTTCAACGGCTGGCCAACTCGTGCAGGAAATACGCGGCCGAGCGGATGCCGGCGTGGAAGTCCGATACATCGAAGAACTCGTTCGGCCCGTGCGCGTTGCAGTTCGGCAGGCAGAAACCCATCATGATCGAGTCGGCGCCGAGCACTTTCTTGAACATCGGCAGGATCGGCAGCGTGCCGCCTTCGCGGATCAGGACCGGCCGCTTGTTGAATCCCTTCTGCACGGCAAGCAATGCAGCGCGCATGCCATCAGTATCGGTGGGTGCGACGTAGGCTGAGCAATTCGTGCCGTGCGTCTGAATCTGCACGCGCACGCTCTTCGGCGCTGCCGCCAGGACGGCTTTGTCGAAGGCGTTCGAGATTTTTTCCGGATCCTGATCCGGCACCAGCCGCATCGAGACCTTGGCCGCGACCTTGGCCGGGATAATCGTTGATGAACCCGGACCCTGGTAGCCGCCGAACAAGCCGTTCACGTCCAGCGTCGGCCGCACCCAGCGCCGCTCGATGGTGCTGTAACCGGCTTCGCCCTCCAGCGCCGGCACGCCCAGGCTCTTGGCGTAACGCTTCTCGTTGAATTTCAGTCGGGACAGCCGCTGGCGCTCGTCCGGCGCAGGCTTACGCACATCCTTGTAGAAGCCGGGGATCGTGACCCGGTTCCGGCTGTCCTTTAGAGACGTGATGATCTTGCACAAGGCGTTGCCGGGATTGCCGATCGTGCCGCCGAACGAACCGCTGTGCACGTCGTTCGCCGGCCCGGTAACGGTGATTTCCTTGTAGACCAGGCCCTTCGTGCCGTAGGTGATCGCGGGTGTGTTTTCGTCGAGCTTGGCCGTGTCGGAAATGACGATGTAGTCGCAGGCCAGTCGGTCGGATTCTTCCCGAATGAGATCCGCGAGGTTCGGCGATCCGATTTCCTCCTCGCCCTCGATGAGGTATTTGACGCGGACCGGCAGGCGCTGCGCGACTTTCATCCAGGCCTCGGCCGCGAGCATGTGCGTCAAGACCTGGCCCTTATCGTCGGCCGAGCCGCGCGCGAAGACGCGCCCGTCGCGTATTTCCGGCTCGAACGGCGGCGATTTCCACAGGGACAGATCGATGATCGGCTGCACGTCGTAATGCCCGTACAGCAGGACGGTGGTACCATTGGAGCCGCTTCCGCTATCGGCCAGCACGCACGGATGCCGCGGCGTCGGCACGATGTCGCAGCCGATCCCGCAGCGCTCGAACTGCGTGCGGACCCATTCGGCGCCCTGGCGGGTCTCGTCCTTGCAGGTTGCGTCGGTCGAGATGCTCTTGATCCGCAGGAATTCGAGCAAGCGCGCGGTGAATTCGTCGCGGTGCTCGTCGATGTACGCCATTACCTGGTCAATCATGCCGCGCCTCCACTCGTGGTCAGCCGGAAGTCCGATGCCCAGCGCGCGCTACCGCGCGGGTCGGGAAAGGCGGGATTCTAGGGCGCCTCGCTCAGCGCGTAAAACCGGGGTTTTCAATCACGTTTAGCCGCCGGGCCGAAGGCCCGCGCTGCGGCGGGCGACAGGCGCCCGCAGGCGCAGAGGTCGTGCACGGCGGATTATGGAAAGATTGAGGCGGCGGCAACGCCGGGCGTGTCGTTCCCGGCGGCCGCAGCGCACCCCTTCGGGGTTGCGGCTAAACGTGGGCGCGGCGCCGCGAGCTGACAACTTTCTACGGTTTTACCCGTTGACATCTACGGTTTTCGTAGTAGGCTTAGGAACGAGGTATCGACCATGCCACGACCGTCGTCCGAACATCCAACACCGGCCGAACTAGAGGTGCTGCAAGTGCTGTGGCAGCGCGGCCCTTCCACCGTGCGCCAGGTGATGGACGAACTGAATCGATCGCGCCGGCGGGCATATACGTCGGTTATGAGCCTGCTGAACGTAATGGCCGACAAGCGGCTGGTGCGCCGCAAACCGCTGGGTCGTGCCTTTTTGTATGCGCCGGCCGTCAAAGAGCAACCAACGCTGCGCCGGATGGTAGCAGACCTTGTGCAGCGCGCCTTCGGCGGCTCGACCGGGCAGCTTGTAGCCCACGCGCTCGAACAGACGCGCCCGTCGCCGCAGGAGCTGGAAGAAATCCGCCGGCTCATCGATGAATACCGCTCCCGCAAGCAGGAGTCCATATCATGAACCTGATTGAGACCAGTCATCCGCTCTGGACGCAGTGGGGCCTGACGCTGGTGGATTTTGTGTGGCAGGGCGCGCTGCTCGCGGCGCTGCTGGCGGCGGCACTGTGGCTGCTGCGGCGTCGAACGCCCGAGGCGCGTTATGCCGCGTGCGGTGCGGCCCTGCTGGCCGCCGCAGCCGCGCCGCTGGTCACGTTCACCTGGCACGGTCTTCCAGGCCGTGCAGCCAGCCGCGCTACGGAAGCGCTGCCGATCGCACTGGAATCAACGGCTGAGCTACAAACCGCGCGCGCGGCAGCGACCGCGGACGATCAGGCCGCGCCGTTGATCGCCGAGGTTGAGCCATTCGCTGCGCGCTCCGCGATCCGGTCCAGCCCAGCGGGTGCAACTGCTGTTGACGCGCCGGTCGCGCGGATGATCGATGATCGGCTGGCGCGCTGGCTTTCGATCGCAGCGCTGGTCTGGGCCGGCGCGGTCGTGCTGCTGGGGGCGCGACTATTGTGTGGCTGGATTGGGTTGCACCGCTTGCGGCGTACGCAAGAGCCGTTGCCGCCGCCCGTCGCCGATGCGGCGCGGCGCATACAGGAATCTCTCGCCATGACGGGGCGTGTGCGCGTGCGGGCGTCGCGTGCCGCGACCGCGCCGCTGGCGTTCGGCCTGCTCAAGCCGCTGGTGCTGCTGCCGGCGGCGCTGCTGAACGAATGCCCGATCGATGTTATTGAGGCCATGATCGCGCATGAATTGGCGCACGTTCGCCGCCACGATCTGTGGATCAATCTGCTGCAGCGCGTGGTCGAGACGCTGCTGTTTTATCACCCGGCCGTCTGGTGGATTTCGGCCCGCATGCGCCTCGAACGCGAACTATGCTGCGACGACGCGGCCGTCGCCGTAACGGGCCGCCGTGATGTGTACGCGCACGCGCTGCTGGCCGCCTCACAGGCCGCAATCCCAAATATCGGGGTTCTCTCGGCCGCCATGTTCAGCACAAGGATCACGCTCATGACCCGCATCCGACGTATCTTGCAGTTGCCACGAGTTTCGGACCGCACACCTCTCTGGCCGGCCGGCGCGGTGAGCCTGATAACAGTGGCCGCGCTGCTCGTGATTCCTCGCGTGCAGGGTTCAGGGTTCCCGCCACGGCGGGCAGGCGGGGTTCAGGGTTCAGGACTCAGCGTCGATCAGCTCTCCGGCCCGTCGGACGGGGCCACGGAAGACACGCCCGCGACTGCCCGGACGGCGCAAGCGAATGCGTCGGCGGCCAGCGCGCCGGCCGCCCAGGATGAGGCACCGCCGACAACTTCGCTGGTGGCGACCGATTACAAGTCGATCGAGTCTTACCGCAATGATCTCGAGCTGCAACGCCGGGTCGTCTCGCTGACTACGGACGTGCTCAGGGGCTACCTGGGGTTCGCGACCGCCGTTCAGCGCGGCGATACTGCCGAACTGCTGCGCCGCTTCAGGCCCGAAGGGCGCGCGGCGGCGGCTGAGGACACTGCGAAGCTCCGCGCGGACCTGCAGGCTATCGGTTTCGAGTTGCAAGGCGAGGCGCTCAGCGGGCGGTGGGCGGTGCAGAACATTCAGGTGACCGATGATGGGAAGTTGGCACTGGTCACGCCCGCGTCAGTGCGGACGCACTACCATGGAAAGGAATGGTGGATGCAGACCGATTTTCTGCTCGCGGCTGACGAGACGGTCGGCTGGGTAGTTGAATCGGTGTCATATCACGAGCACAGCGCCGACGACGCGTTCTACAAGCGCGCTGGCGCGGAAGCCGATCAGAAACACCTGGACGAGTTAATCGTGTGGGCGATACCATTGTGGGGAAAACGTAGTGCGTCCGGATTTCAATCGCCCTACAGCCGGTCTAAGGGCGTGTCGACCACGCGTATTGGTGCCGGTATTGGTGTCGGTAGAACCGGGGGGGAATTCGTCCCACCCCTGCGCGATCTGGATGTGTACGCGGCGGCTGGCTATCCGGGTGTTTTCGCCGATACCGTCCCGGCAGTGCGCACGGGAGAGCGCGAACGGATCACAGTCTACTCGCAGGCTGACGGGATCGTCGCGCGGAATCTGCTCAAACTCGAGCAGCCGGTGAAGAAGGGTGATCTGCTCGTTCAGCTTGATGACGCAGAAATCGCCATCGAATTGGAGGCGGCGAAGGTGCGGCTCAAGGCGGCTGAAATGGAGTTCGGACGCGCCAAGGCGCAGAACGATAGTGGACGCACCAGCGGCGAAGAACTGCTGAAGGCCGAAACGGCGCTGCGGCTCGCTCAGATCGAGGTGCAGCGCTGGGAACTGCGTTTGACGCGCACGCGTATCACATCTCCGGCAGACGGGATTTACAAAGGTTCTTCCCGGGACATTTCGATCGGGAAAAAAATCTCAGCCGGTGACGAAGTGTTGACTTTGGAAGTCGCACAGCCATCGAATGAGCCCGCGGGCGCGCGCGGTTCGGCGCCGCAGCCGTAGTGGCGCGTGGCACGACATCCGAGCCCCGGAGGGGCGCGAGAATAAAGCCCACGGCGTTAGCCGTGGGTAGACGTGCGTGTATTCCAACCAGCCCCGGCAGGGGCGAAAGAAACGCAAGCGCGAAAACCGCCTGGCCGGCTCTTGCGCCCCTCCGGGGCTGAGATAATTACTGGTGACTCGTTATCCCCACGGCTGGCGCCGTGGGCTTTACTCTTGCGCCGCTCCGCGGCTGTAGTCGGAGGGCACGGGCGACGCCGGGGGCAAGCCCCGACGTCACAGCGGACGATGCTGCCGCAACATTTCAACAATGTGCTGCAGCTTGGCGGGCAGCGGGGCTTCGATGGTGAGCGGCACTTCCTTGATCGGGTGCACGAAGGTGATCTTCAGGGCGTGCAGGCTCTGGTAGAGGATCAGCGGCTCGTCGGAGCCTTCACCCGTCAAGTCGCGCTCGCTGACCAGGTGGCCGCCGTAAGTGGTGTCACCCATCATCGGATGACCGATGTAGGACATGTGCACCCGAAGCTGGTGCGTGCGGCCGGTCTTGGGGTGCAGGTGCACGATGGCGTAGCCGTTGAAACGCTCGACCACCTCATAGCGCGTGACGGCCTGCTTGAACAGCATCGCCCGCTGCGGGAAGCCCAGCACGATGTAGCGGTCCTTGATGGTGGGGTGCGCCGCCAGCGGTTTGTCGATGATGTCGCCATCGCGCGAAGGGCTCCCCTCGACGATCCCGAAGTACACCTTGTCGATCGTTCGCCGCTCGAACTGCAGGCCGAGCCGCCAGTGGGCCTCGTCGGTCTTGGCCACCAGCATCACACCGGTAGTGTTCTTGTCGAGCCGATGCACGATGCCCGGCCGGAACGGGTCGTCGCCGTGCGACAACGAGTTGGAGTAATACGCCAGAGCGTTGGCAATCGTCCCGGTCTGCGTGGCCCGCGCCGGATGGCAGATGATGCCCGGCTGCTTGTTGATCGCCAGAAGCCAATCGTCCTCGTAGAGGATTTGCAGCGGAATATTCTCAGGAATGACATCAACCGGCTCGGGCGGCGGAATCAGCACCTCGATCACGTCGCCCGCATCCGGCTCATAGCTCGGCTTGGCCGGCGAAGCATTGACGGTCACGTCGCCCTGCTTGATGAGTCTTTGAATGACGGTACGCGACAGGCGTGGCAACCGGCCGTGAAGATACTTGTCGAGCCGCCGCCCGGTCATCCGCCGCCGCACGCGCAGCCGCACCCGCCGCGCACCGTCGGCCAGCACACCGTCGTCCTCGCGCTCGACATCCTCATCCTGGTCGAGTTCGTCCTCGTCGAGTTCGAGTTCCTCGTCGAATTCTTCCAATTCGTCGTCTGCCATCATTGAGTTGTGCGGCATGCTGTCGGCGGCTCGCCCGGCGAGCATTGGCGCCGTGGGCCGCCCTTATTCAGGAGCTGGAAATAGACCTTCGGCCATCAACATCTTGCGCACCAGCACATACAAAGGATCATTGATCGCCAGAACCAGGACCGTCACCCTGCCAATCGGTGTGCGGCCAACGAGTTGGGCGCCTGACCACTCGAAATGCTCCGTCCAACGATCCTGACGCGGATGAAACAGCGGCACCAATTGCCCCGTCAGGGGGTCGATCCCCGCGATGTTCGGTCCCTTATGCGCATTGCAGCGCTGGCAGGCGAGCGCCAGATTTTCGGCGTTGGTCGCACCGCCGTGGTGCTGCGCAACAATGTGATCGATCTCGAACCGGGCTCTGTAAGCAAGTTGAGGCATGCGGCAGTACTCGCAGGCCTCGCGCGCCCGCTTTCGAACCCGTTGGATGAGCGCCCGATTCATGCAGCCGGCTGCATGCCGATCTCGAGAAGTTTCTTGAGCGATCGTCGGGCCTTGGACTGGAGCAGCGCCACGACGTCGGCGGCGCGCAGATAGGCGTTCAGTTCATCCCGGTCATCCGCCGTCAGCGTCCCGGCTCGGGCCCTTTCCGCCAACTGCGCCATGCGCTGGTGATCTTCGGCGCCGAAGTCCAGAGAGAGAAAGTAGTGCGCTGCATCGGGCGCAAGATCGTTTCCTTCGGGCTGGATTAGTCTTTTCCAGATGTCGGCTTCAGTGTTGGATATCATACTCAACCTC
>DASXUA010000385.1:0-2005 GCA_036505095.1 Phycisphaerae bacterium | reverse complement strand
GTGGGCGTGCTGGCACACGATGGCATCAGCACCCACTAGACCCTTTTCGAACCACCGTCCCCATCTCCCGCGAACCCGAGCGTACTCCCCCGATACATCAAATTCATGGGCTACCATATATACCAATCGCCGGCGCAGAAGCGCGCAAATCAGCCTGACATACCCAACCTGCGGTGACGCGCAGCGCATGACATAGATCTCCGCGCCGACGGCCCGCAGCAACCGTCCCCATCTGATGATTTCCCAAGACTCGCGCCGACGCTCTCTGAGCCTCTCGCTGAACCAAAGGAAGCTTGCTGATGACGTCACCCATCTTCGGCAGGAATAGGCAGCCCGCACGAGCGTCCGAACCGGCAACGTAAAAGCCGACGGGCACCGGTCCAGCCATCGTCTCACGCGTTCCCTGAACGTGAGCCTGCCACCTCCCGTCGCATTCCTGGAGCCACCGTTTTCGACGCCAGAAGAGGCGCTGACCGCCGCTTGCAGCTTGCGGAAGACCCCACCCAACACGATCGTCAACGAGGCAGTCCGCTCGACCCCTTCGCGGCCCTTATCGCCGGTCAGCACAACGACATCAAACCGCGGGTCGTGCGCGAGCTCTCGCGCGAGGGTGCAGATTTGGACCTCGGCCCCTCCCACTGGCAGTCCCGATGAGGGCTTCAGTACGCCGTAGGCGTACGTGGAAATAAAACACACGCGCAGCGGGCGAGCAGGGGCCGGCGTACCCTTTTGCCGCCAGTCACGTTCATAGAGAGATTGGATCGCTGAGGCAACCCGATCGGCCGAGAAACAGGTTCGTACCCGCTCTCGGGCGGCCTCGACCAGCCGCGTCCTCGAATCGGCATCGCCGAGCAAGTCGAGCACACGACCGGCGACCGCCTCGACATCCCCGCAGGGCACGACGAAGCCGGTCTCGCCATCCAAGACGACTTCGGCCACACCACCCGCCGCAGTGGTGACGACCGGCGTACCCGCCACCGCAGCTTCCAGCAACACGTTGGGGAACCCTTCGGTTGTGGATGTGAGTACGAGGACCTCCAACAACTGGATCAAGGCAAACGCATCCTTCCGATCTCCCAGGACGTGCACGCGCCCGGCAAGCCCGAGCCGCACACTCTCTGACTCAATCCAGTGGCGCAAGTTGCCGTCTCCGACGATTAAAAAGTGCGCTTCCGGTCGCACGCGGCCGACGAGAAGCGCAGCCTTCAGAAAAGTCGCATGATCTTTTTCCGGCCACAGCCGGCCAACGATCCCGATCAGCGAAGCCCCGACCGGCAGATTCAAGTCGGATCGAAGCTTGTCAAGTTCAGCATCGTTCAGAAAGGCCGTTTCATCCGTGCTGATGCCGTTATACACGGTGAGGAGTTTTCGCTCCGGTACGAACATCCATTTCCGGTTCTCCTCCCGAACCGCCTTGGAGTTGGCGATGAGGATCGTATGCAGGGGAACACTCAGTGCATCGAGGCCGCGTTGCCACCACGAGTAGAACCATGGGAACCGGCCGGGCCGCTCGCTGCGGAGCGATCCGATCACAACCGGCACGCCGGCAAGGCGGCCGGCGATTGCCCCGAGCGCGACCGCATAGTGCAGCCACCCGTGGAGAACCTGGCAGGGGTGGGCCCGTAGGTGACGCATGAGCCGCCAGACGACGCCGGCCCTCCAGAACTCACGGTGCCGGTTCAAATAGGTAATCGGAATGCCCAAGGCGCGGACGTCTGGCTCAAAAAACTTATCCGGCAGGTCCAGCATCACCAACTCGACATCCCATCGATCCCGGTCAAGATGCTGGAGAAAGGTCACCAGTTGCTTCTGGGTGCCGCCGACGCCCAGACTTGGAATAAACAAGACGACCCGTCGGAGGTCCGTGGGAAGTTCAGCTGCAGCCCGTTGGTCGAATAGATGCGTGGCGAGAGTTCGCAGGCCATGCAGCACCAGCGCCAGCCCGGCCAGGCTGAAAAGCGCCATCACATCCAGACCCCGTGTCACATAAAACCACGCCACCAGC
>DASXUA010000384.1:0-10976 GCA_036505095.1 Phycisphaerae bacterium | reverse complement strand
TTACCCGGAGCTGCTCGTGGCCGGAGACTACGGCACGAGCCGCTACTACATCAACAATGGTGACGGCACATTCACCAATCACACGATGGCCTCCGGGACGGGCCTGGACGGCAATGGAATGGGTCAGGCCGTGGCCGATTTAAACGGAGATGGTCTATTCGACTGGTACGTTACCTCGATTTTCACCAACTTCAGCCCTTCGAGCCTGATTCCCGGTACCGGGAACATGCTCTACATGAATCAGGGGAACCACACTTTCATCCAGACCTCGCAGATGGCGGGCGTTAACGATGGCGGTTGGGGCTGGGGGACGGCCGCTGTGGATTTCGACCACGACGGCTTGGTGGACCTCGTCGAAACCAACGGCTACGCCACCGCGAACGGCGCGGGGATATATGAATGGATCGATGAGCAGAGCTATTTTTTCCGTAACAATGGCAATGGCACCTTCAGCGAAATCGCGCTCGCGTCCGGGCTCATTCACACGTTGCTCGGGCGCGGACTGGTCGCGTTCGACTATGACAATGATGGCGACCAGGACATAGTCATCTTCGCCAATTCCGGTCCGCTCAAGATGTTTCGCAATGATACCCCGCATCCCGGTCACAATTGGCTCCGTGTGCTGATCGGCACGGGAATTGCGCCGGGCGTGGCGCCCAATGGTTACGGCACGCGCGTGACCACGACCGTTGGCGAAACGCGGCAATACCGCTTCATCGACAGCGGCTGCAACTACCTGAGCCAGAGCGAGCCCTCGGCGCACTTCGGTTTGGGCAGCGCCACGTCCGTGGACGAACTCCGCATCGACTGGGCCAACGGCGCGGTTTCGGTCCTGCAGAACGTCGCGGCGAATCAGACGCTGACGATCAGCAGTCTGCCGTGCACCGCGCCGACCGCGGCCGGCACCCCGGTGCCCGCCGACGCGGCCACCGGCGTGCTGGACGGCGCCGGCCTGAGTTGGTCAACCGCCCCCGGGGCAAGCTACGCCGTGTATTTCGGCACCAGCACATCACCACGCTGGGTGGCGAATGTCGCGACGGCCTACTGGTCGCCCGGACCGCTGCTGCCCGATACGCATTATTACTGGCGCATCGACACCGTTGGCTGCGCCACGACTGCGGGCGCGATATGGTCTTTCACCACCGCACCCAGCGCCGGCGGAGGCGGTCCGCCCGCGGGTAACAGCCTCACGGTGCAGATCACCTCTCCCACCCGCGCTGGCGCCTTCACGACGGATGCGCCGAGCATCCGGCTATGCGGCATGGCCGCGGACGCCAACGGCGTGACTGAAGTAAGGTGGTCGACCGATCATGGCACCATGGGATCGTGCACTACGGACGATGGTTGGAACACATGGTGCAGCCCCGACATCCCGCTCATCATCGGTCAGTGCCAACTCAGCGTCACCGCTTCCAATGCGGCGGGCGAAAATGCCAGCGCCAGCATCGTCGTGACCTACGAGGGGGCAGGCGTCACACCGGCCCCGGGAGAACCGGGCGCCGTGATGCCTCCGCCGCTGACTGTGACGATTCTTTCGCCCACGCGCGAGACTTCATTTGCCACGACGAACGATTCGATTTCGCTCGCGGGCAGCGCCTCGACCGATGTCACCCGAGTTACCTGGGCGAACGATCGTGGTGGCAGCGGCGAGGCCGTGGGGACGACTGCCTGGTACGTGGCGGCGATCCCGCTTCAAACGGGTCCGAATCTGCTGATCGTGACCGCGCGTGACTTCAGCGGCGCCACCGCCAGCGCCATGCTGCTCGTCGCGCTGGATTCGGAGGTCGCCAGCATGCTGACGCCCACTCCGGATCAATCCCCGGCGCTTGCCGCGGCGGCCGATTCGGAAGATCAGCCGATAATGACTGACCAGTCTACGAATGACCAGGCACCGCCGCGCCACCTCCCCGCGCGCCGGAGCGCCTGCGGGACGTTCGGCTTCGTCAATCTGGCGCTGCTGCTAATTCTTTGCGGGCGCTTGAAAATGAGCTGCTGACGCGCCGGGACTAACAACCGCAGATCCGCGCCGTGACTTGAGCGTCGCCATCTGGTAGGCTATGCGCCGGAGCTGGGGAAAGGTTCGGCTATGGGGCGAAGCGTCTTTCGCGATTCCCAGAGCGCGCCGGTCTGAATTCCGTCCTCAGCGCGGTGCCTGAAGATTCAAGCGCAAGATTCCGGAAGTTCGGTCGTACAGCCCGGTAAGCGGATCAGCGTGATCCGCCAGGAGGCCGTGCGCCCGTTCCGCGCCACCCCGCCGCGGCGGGGTGGACCCCCCGGCGCGCCGGGGGCGGATACGACCACCCTCCGCGAAGCTGTTCTTATCGTTGAGGATCAAAACCTATGATGTCTGACCAAACTGCCGCAGCGCCTGCGCCCGTAAACGCAGGCCGACCCCGCTCGTCGCAGGCTCCCGCTTCCTCCCGGCGCGCCGGGACGGCCTATCGCAGAATCGGCTGGTGGGCAGCATGTGTTCTCACTGTCGTCCACCTCGCGCCGGCGCGCGCCCAGGCGCCGCCGAACGACAACTGTCCCAACGCGACTCCAATTTCAGGGAACGGGACTTTCACCTTCAACACCACGCAAGCCACGACCGGTCCGGAGGGCCAGAACGCTCCGAACTGCAATTCCCCAGTGGGTCCCGGCATCTTCCAAGATGTATGGTATTGCTGGACCGCCACCTGCACGGGGCTGGCCATCATCGATACTTGCGGTCTGACGAACGTGGACACCAAGATCGCGTTCTACACGGGCGGCAGCACCACGGCCTGTCCGTCCTGCCCGGCCGCAGGCATCGCGCCGCTGTGCTGCAATGATGATTCGGGAGTACCGCCCTGCCCATTGCAGGCCCATATCAGTTGTGAAGTTCAATGCTGCCAGAAATACCTCATCCAACTCGGCAGCAAGCCGGGTTCACCGGGCGGCACGGGCTCCTTTTCGATCACCTGCCAGCCCTCGCCAGGCACGTTCTGTGCTCAGCCCTGCCCAGGCGGCGGACCGGAGAACGACGACTGCGAGCACCGCACCCTCGTCGCCGGCGGCGTGACGCTGTTCGACACCACCGGCGCCACCACCAGCCTCCCGCCCGTGCCATCGAGCTGCGCCTCGTCCACCGACCCACCCCCATCCGTAGGTAACGACATCTGGTTCAATTACATTGCGCCGTGTGACGGCGAGGTCACGTTCAGTCTGTGCGGCAGCAGCTTCGACACGGTCCTGACCATCTACGCCGGCTGCACCTGCCCGCCGGCCGCCGGAAACCTGGTGGCCTGCAACGACGATTATTGCGGCGCGCAGTCGCAAATCACGATGTTTGTGGTACAGGGCAACTGCTACAAGCTGCGCATCAGCGGTGTAAACGGTCAGACGGGCACTGGGATTCTGACGATATCGGACACGGTTCCACCGGCCAACCTGGTCTCGTGGTGGCCCTTCGACACCAAATGGATTTCCGGCAGCACGGCCTTCGACATCGCCGGCAATTTCGGCAACAACGGCATCATTAACGGCGCGGTCTCGGCGCCTGGTCAGCATCTGGAAGCCCTGCTGTTCAGTGGCAACGACGTCGTCACCGTGCTGGACTCGACCTCCAACAATACGTTGGACTTCGGCACGGGCGACTTCTCGATCGACGCCTGGATCCGGCTGACGACCGATCACGACCTACAGCCGATTGTCGACAAGCGCAGCCCGGCCCCCGGCGCTAACGCCATCGGCTACCGGCTTTACGTCAGCTTCGGCAAGCTCGCCTTGTCGCTGGGGGACCCGACTACCCCCGCCACTGAATATGTCTCCACCAGCCCTTCGCTCTTTGATTTCCAGTGGCATTGCGTCGGTGCGACCGTGCAGCGCGGCAGCGCGACCGGCGTCAAGTTATATGTGGACGGCAATGTCGTCGGCACGTTCAGTTCCGTCCCCGAGCCGGGCTCGATCAGCAACAGCGCCAACCTGTTGATTGGGGCGGGGCACCCCATTAATGGACCGTCCGACTACTTCCACGGCTACATCGACGAGGTCGAGATCTTCAGCCGCGCGCTCGCCGCCGCGGAGATTGAGGCCGTGTGCAACGGCAAATGCAAGAAGTGCCCCTTCCCCATCAAGTGCAAGACCTGGACGCTGGACAACGACTTCGATATGGGCGTGCTGACCGGCGTCAACCACAACAGCCCGAATAACAACCAGCTTCAACTCGACCCCTACGACCCGAACAACCCGACTTTTGTTACCCCGTTCGCCTGGATCGCCAATTCAGGCGATGGCACGGTTTCGAAAGTTGACGTTGGCACTGGCAAGGAGGTGGCCCGCTATCACACCGGCGCGACTACCAGTACCAGCCCCTCGCGCACCGCGGTCGATAGCAACGGCAACTGCTGGGTAGCCAATCGCGACTTCGGCAATATTGCCTCCGTCGTGGAGATTCTGATCGGCCCCAGCACGGCCACCGATCGCAACAACAATAGCGTGATCGACACGTCTTCGGATCTGAACAACAACGGTTGCATCGATCCGAGCGAAGTCCTGCCCTGGGGCGCCGACGAATTGGTCAACCGCGTGTACTTCGTCGGCGCAGCCAACTTCCCCACCGAGCAAATCGCCCGCGCGCTCACCTTCGACAATAACGGGTTCCTGTGGGTCGGCCTGTGGAACCAGGGACCTCCGGGCGTCGCGATCCAGCTTGATCCGAACCTGCCGGCCGCCCTGTATGCGCCCCCCACGGGTGGCATACCTCCGGAAAAAGACCGGGTGACGTTGCCGGCGGGCGCGCAGCCCTACGGCTTGGCGCGCAGCCCCAACGGCAAGCTCTACGCCGCCACGATCTCCAGCACCGTCGTCGAGATCGATCCAGGCAATCCGAGTATTCCGAACGACGCGACGGTCCTGCAGAGTCAGACCCATTTGGGCCAGAACTACGGCATCGCCGTGGACCGCAACTGCATCGTCTGGCTGGCGGACCTCTCCGCCCCCCGTTGCATCCGTTGGGATCCGCCGCTGGGCGGGGCTGGCTTCACCTATGGCAGCGGCGCCGCCAGCCGCGGACGCGGCATCACCGTTGATTTTGCCAACAATGTCTGGATGGCTTGCGACCTCGCTAACTCGGTGGCCAAGTTCCCGAACGCGCTCACCCCCGTCGCCACGAACTACTCGACCTGCGGCGGACCATGCGCGCAGTTCCCGGTCGGTGTCGGCGTGGCCTCGTCCGGCGACATCATCGCCGTGGGTCAGGTCAACGATACCTGGGTGAAGATCGACAAGAACACCGGCGCGAACATCAACACCGGCGGACCGCAGTGTACGGGCCCGAATCCCTATAGCTACAGCGACTTCACCGGCAGCCTGTCCACGCTCAGCCAGCAGCAGGGCTTCTGGACGGTCGTGTGCGACGCCGGCTACAACAACGCCGCTTGGGGCACGATCACCTGGAACAGTCTCGTACCACCCGGTACCTTGATCGAAGTGTTCGCGCGGGCCGGCAACACCAACGCGCCGACGGGGGCCTATGCGCAGGTGTTCAACAACAGCCCGTTCACGATGAGCGGGCGCTACATCCAGATCCGCGTCCGCTTCCTGCGCAGCACGTTCGATCCGCAGCTCGGCTGCGGCAGCGATCCGCCGCCCAGCCCGGTTCTGTACGATTTGACGCTCAAGTCGAAGTGCTTGCCGTGCGAATTGCTGGGCCAGTCGCTGATTGCCGAGTGCGATCCGGCCATTAACGGTGCGATCGTCAATTACCCACCGCCCATCGTCATCGGCCCGTGTGACCCGGATTCGTTCGTTTGCACGCCGCCTTCCGGCAGCTTCTTCCCGGTCGGAACGACCAACGTCATCTGCACCGGCAGCGGCATCTCGCAGGTGGTCTACACGGTCACCGTTCCCCCCTGCCCCCAGGAGACCGGCGCCTGCTGCGTGCCACACCTGGACGCCAACCAAGTCTTCTATAACTGCGTGAACAACGTGACGCAGGCCGACTGCATCAGCCAAGGCGGGCTTTTCCAGGGGATTGGTTCGACCTGCACGTCCGACACGTGCAAGTTCTGCGCGCCGCCGCCGCTCAACATGGTGGCCTGGTGGACGGGTGATGCCGTCACGACCGATCTGACCGCCAACGGCAACAACGGCACATTGCTCAATGGCGCCGGTTACGCCGGCGGTGTCGTCGGTCAGGCCTTCAACTTCGACGGCATCGATGATTACGTCCGCGTGCTGGACAACTCGATACTGGACTTCGGTGCCAGCACCTCCGTGCCCGGCAGCGGCGACTTGTCGATCGACGCGTGGATCCGCACGGGCACTGCCCAGGGCATCGCGCCTATCGTCGACAAGCGCAGTGGCGTGGTCGGCAGTACCACCAACCCGGTGCGCGGCTATGCGTTCTTCCTGTTCAACAGTAACCTGGCCTTCCAGCTCTCGGATGGCATCGGCAGCGCATCGAGCAACTACATTTCCGCGACACCGGTCGCGGATGGCGCTTGGCACCACGTGGCCGTGTCGGTCGATCGCGATTCGCCGACGGGGGGGCGCATGTACGTGGACGGCGGTTTGGTCTTTGTGTTCAACCCCACGGGGCGCCCGGGGAATCTGAGCAACGCGGCCGACCTGTGGATCGGCGCGCGGCAGCCCATCGCGACACCGCTCTACTTCGGCGGCAAGATTGACGAAATCGAAATCTTCAGCCGCGCCATTACGCCCGAAGACGTGTTCGCGGTGTTCAGCGCCGGCGTCAAAGGCAAGTGCAAGGAGTCCTGCCATTTGCCGCGCGCCGTCCCATGCTGCTCATTGGGTGGTCCAGCGGCCACGGCGATCACCATCTGCAACTACACGAACGCGTCGCAGACG
Source organism: Phycisphaerae bacterium (assembly GCA_036505095.1). GTDB lineage: Bacteria > Planctomycetota > Phycisphaerae > UBA1845 > UBA1845 > DASXUA01. The sequence continues at coordinate 4,145 of DASXUA010000384.1, read as the reverse complement.
TACAATGTCCTCCTCAGCAGCCTTCCGGCCGGCGGAGGCTGCACGATTGCCGGGCCAAGCGGTATCACGCCGAGTTCGTTCAGTGCGACCGTGCCCGCTGGCACCTGCCAAGCCTTCCCCATCACGCTCCAGTGCCCGACGGGCGTTCCGCCTTCCGGCGGAATCGGCTGCTTCCAGGCCGGCATCACGAATCCGAATACGGGAACGGTCTCGCAGTGCGTCGGTACGATTCGTCCGACGCTCAAGTGGTGCATCGGGACGCCGGTCGATTGCTGCACCACAGTTCTGACGCCGGGCACCCCAGCCACAATCGGCTTCGAAGTGACCAACACCGGCGATCCGGCCGGAACGCTGAACTATCAGATTCAGGCCTTCGAAGCCGGTAGCGACACCCCCAGCCAGCTCGTCAGACTGAATGGCCTGCCGCCGGGGACGCGCTACATCGGTAATCTGAGTCTTGCACCGGGCGAAAGCGCAACGGTCCCGGTCGATGTAGCAGCGGTGGGATACCAGCCCTTCACGCTGCTCGACATCGTTTTCTCGGCCGACCTGGACGGCGACGGCGTATTCGAGCCGTTGTATTCACAGACTCTGCGGCTCCTTCCGCCCACGCTGGTGAATCTGACGTTGGCCAATCCGCCGGCGGTCAGTCCTTACAACCCGCCCGAGAAGTTCCGCGACGTGCTGCAGAACCAGGCCAACCCGGCCACTCCGCAAGGTATCGGCGTGCCGGGCACGCCCGACGAAGCCAACGTGCGCTTTGTGCCCATCCTCGTTTCCTTCAGCGGGACGCCATTCCCGACGCCATCTGTCGAGAACATCACCGTAGACTGCACGGATACCGCCAACAATGGTTCCGCGGATTGTCCAAGCGTGACGAGCGTCGTCGGCGGCGGCAGCACCTGGTTCCTGACCCTCAGCGCCCCGCCGCCGCCGCGCGAGTGCATCACCTTCCAGTTCGCGGGCGCCGTGCCGGGCCAGTGGCTCCAGTACCAGGTGTTGCCGGGCGATGTAAATCTGGACGGGTCCAGCAACACCCTCGATCTGCTCTGGCTGGTGCAACGGCTCAACGACGGTAGCGCGAACCTCCCGAGCAACCGGGCACGTTACAATATCGACCGCAGCACCGGTGCCGGACCGCAGGTGAACACGGTTGACCTGCTGCGCCTTGTGCAGCTCTTGAACGGCGTGAACACCACGCAGGCGTTCAATGGCGCGTCGGCCGCTGCGTGCCCGTAGAGACGTGAGGAATCTACAGACACGGGCCCGCCCGGCTCCAACGTCGGGCGGGCCCGCGCTCACGGTGTGGCGACGGGCCAAACGGGCAGACCTTTGCGGCGCCGCGAAAAAATTGAGCGGTTGGACGGTTGGACGGTTGGCCCTTGACGCGCGGCGAGCCATTTCGCGGCTCGCTCGCCGAGCGCGCGGGCTTTCCGCCCGCAGCGTGTCAAGGGTTGGCCGGAACCGGCGGCGTCGATCTCCGGCGGGCAACTGGCTTGCGGATTGCGAATTGTGTGACAGTTTTCGCAAAAGCGGCGCGCAGGACCCTCTTTTTGACGCGGCAAATGCGGTTTGGGGGCGCGGATGCGCGCGTTTCTTGGATTTGGTGATTTTCGTGATCATTTCATCATTTTCCGGGCTATGACGGCAGTGCGGGCACCGCCCGCGGAGTTCCCGCCGCGGCGGGCAGGGCGGGTTTGCTACGCCTGACGCCTTCACCCTTACTACATGCGCGGCGCTCGCTGGGATGCGCGCGAGAAGCGCGCGCAAGCGCGGCGGACGCAGGCGCTGCAGGTCGAAAGTAGGAGGGTCAGTGGATCCACGGCATTGCTCGCTACATTTGAAGGCAGCGTTTGGTCACAGTGAAGGGTTTTCCGGATTGAGGACACGCAGCCCTTCAAGCGCCGCCACCGCAAGAAGATCCTTGTGGGCGGAAACGACGCGCTGAACCACCTTCTTCCGATACAGGTCGAGAGCGACAGCCAACTGCAAAGCGTCAAGGGTGCGCAACCGACGCAGGGGGCCATGTTCTCGCAACAGCCGTTCCGCTTCTTGATAATGGGCGACCAGTAGACGAGTGCCAAACAACCGCTTCGTCTTGGTGAGATCGGCCGAGAACCGTCGTCGCAAAGCTTGGAAGTCGGCAGCGGAGATGGCGCCCGCGCGCACCTTGCCGGCGAACACGGAGACAATCTCCAAGGCGAAAAGGCGCGACACAAACAGGCCGTGGGCAGGGTCATTCCAGAGCCGGTCGACCTCGGCGCTACCCGCCTCCGCGTGATAGTGCTTGGCTAAAGCGCTTGTGTCCAGGAAGTCGGCGGGCATCAGTTCCGCTCATTCCGCTCCCCGCGGAAGTCGTCCACCATAGAGCCGGGAATCTTGGCCAAGGCGGAGCGAACGTGTTCGAGCGTGACCGATTCATCGGCTTGCGTTTCGAGGTGGCGCAGAAAAGCCGTGTCCAGCAGGTCACCATCATCCGCATCGGACACGGTCACCGTCACCTGCTGGTGTTCCTTGAGAGGCAGCGGCTCCAAGGGTCGCAATACGCCTTTCTCGTAGATAGCCTTGAGGCTACGGGTCATGGGAGGATGCTCCTTGCCTCATGATACGCGGCCAAACGCCGTTTTGTCGAGAGCCGCCGGGTCCGACCGCCCGGCCGAGCCGGTGCGCGCTTCGAACGCGCGCGAACCGAGTTCCGCCGACATCGTCTACGTTGCTGAGCGGCGCGCGTGCCGGTTGCGAGCGGGGGTACCAGCAGGAAGGAGTATGCTTTGACGCCGCCGTGCGCGCCGGGGTAGGCTGGGACGTCAGGCTCAGCGCAACCTTTCTTGGCGGGTTTTCCTCGATCCGGCGAGCAGGGGAGTTCGGCACATGGGGCACAGGCGTGTTGGCGTTTTGCCCAAAACGCGCACTTGGCGGGATATCGTCGAGCAACGAGGTGGACTCAGATTCAGGGTTCAGAGTTCAGAATTCGCAGGCGGTGGGGCGGGGCGCGGACGCTGGGGCAGTCGGCGCCTCGTCGAGGACGTGCTGCCGGAAATCGCAGCGCGCGCATGTGATAACGAATGAGAAAATGCCGGCGGTGAGCGGTTCGGAATCGAGCGGCTCACGCAGGCCCTCTCGGCCGCACCGCCCGCGCCCGGGCCGACGATCGACACGCTGCTGGCGCACGTCGAGCGCTTCGCGGGCACGGTGCAGACGGATGATCTGTCGGCTGTCGTCCTGCGGACGACACGATGTCTGTAGTCATGCGCACTGCCAGATCGGGCTCGCGCATCCACCTGTCCCCGCCATCGGAAAGAAATACCACACCTCGTCGAAGGGATGGACCTGCTTCGAGAGTAGTGATCGACTGCGCTCGAACGCATCAGGGATGTCAGACTCAATACACGGCGCGCCCAGCACCTGATACGCAATCAGAATAAGCCTTGCATCTCGGCTTCGGGCATAGCGTTTATCGAGCTTGCGCTGGATCGTCTTCGGAAGTAAAACGGCCTGCTCGCCCGGATACGATGTATACGCCTGAGAGAAGCGCAGCGAAGGCAGTCGTCCGGATTCCGCGAGGCCGAAACGATGACCATAATACCCGCAGATCCACTGGCCCGGCTCAACAACCCATTTCTCCATGAACAGGACGCCGAGCTTCTGCCCACAAAGACGATCACACCCACTCAGGAAATTCTCCCGGAAGGACCCGATGATTCGCCTGCCATCGGCAGAACCCGGGGGCGGATATCGTGTCTGCTCGCCGCCGTAAAGGGTGATCGACAAGCCACAAAACTGGGGAAGGACATCGGCGATGGCCAGAGAGATCCGCTCCGCATACGTTCGAAGGTCATTGTGGATCGATGCCTGCACGTTATCGACGACCTCCGTAACCTGGATGTCAATCTGCACCTGCCCGTCCGTCGATCGGCAATCCGCAACAGATCTTGGCGCGCACTTCTCAGGCTCGCTCAGAACCCGCGCGTGACTCCGGCGGAGCGCGTGGACGAACTTTCTACAGATCGCCATTTCCAGCTGCGACTTTTCCTCGGGAAGGTCCTCCCGGACGACGTACGGCTTCCGATCGGACGTGAAGGCGATGTGTCCAAGTGGTGGGCTCGGCTTCCTCGGCATCTTGTACCATTGTAGCAGGCGATCGC
>DASXUA010000383.1:0-6575 GCA_036505095.1 Phycisphaerae bacterium | reverse complement strand
GGCTGCACCGCGTCGAGTTGCCGGCGGAGCTGCCGGTTTTCGCGCTGCAGCCCCGTTGTCTGCACGGCGCGCTGCACGGTCATGCGCACTTCATCGAGCTGGAAGGGCTTGGCGATATAGTCGAACGCGCCCTTGCGCATGGCCTCAACCGCCGTGGCCACCGTTGAGTACCCAGTGATCATGATCACGGCCGTCTCGGGCCGGCGCTCCTGAACCCATTCGAGCAGTTCCATGCCATCGCGCGGCTCCATCACCAGGTCGGTGATGACCAGGTCGAAGACCCGCTCGCTGAGGAGCTTCTGGGCGCTGGCAACGTCGCCGCAGGTGTGCACGTCGTAGCTGTCTTGCCGCAGGCACTCGGACAGACCTTCGCGCATGGCCGCCTCGTCGTCCACGATGAGAATCGACGCGGACGTTCGGGGTTTCACCATCTCACGCGCGCTTCGTCCCATCACTGCATCACTCATCGCAAGCGGTCCCTTTGAGGCAACACGACGGTCACCGTGGTCCCCGCGCCCACCGTAGATTGGACCTGAATCTCGCCGTCGTGTCGCTCGACAATTTCCTTGCTGATCGCCAATCCCAGCCCCGTGCCCGCGCCGAAGCGTTTGGTCGTGTAGAATGGCTCGAACAAGTGCGACCGCTGCTCCGCAGTCATGCCGCTTCCGGTATCGCGCACCTCGATGGCCAGGCGGTGAGCGCCGTCCATGCGGCAGCGCAGCGTCAGCCGCCCACCCGCTGGCATGGCCTGGTACGCATTGTGAATTAGATTGCGAAGCACGCGCAGGATCTGGTGCGGATCGGCGTGCATGCGCTCGGCGCCGGGCTCGACGTCAATCTCGGTTCGCAGGTGCGACACATCGGACGCGCCCTTCCCGGCGGCGGTGGCTTCGACCAGCGCTTGCTGCAACAGCCGCGCACTGTCCACCCATTCCAGTCGGGGAGCCGGTTTGCGGGCATAATCCAGCAATTCGCCGACGATGCGCGAAATTTCGCGGGCCTTCTCCTCAATCACGCGCAGCTTATCGAGATGGGCGGCATCGGCAGCGCCATTCCGGGCCGACTCCGTGAGCATCTGGGCATAAAGCGAGATGATGCCCGAAGGATTATTGATCTCGTGGGCCACGGCCGCGGCGGTTCTGCCGATGGTCGAAAGCCGCTCGGCATGCACGAGCTGCTCGGTCTTCTCCTTCAAGCGCCGTTCGAAGTCCTTATGCGCCGCCCGGAGCTGTCCCGCCATAAGGCCGACCTGCTCGGCCAGCGCGCCGATCTCGTCCCCCGTTGTGTCGGCCAGACGTACCTCAAAGTCGCCCCGGCCGATGCGCTGGCTCGCGTCGTACAATTCGCGCACCGGGCGCGTGTATTGCCGCGCCAGCCAGACGCTCAGCAAGGTCGCTCCCAGCAGCGCGCCGGCCAACACACCTAGAAACGCGCGTCGGAAATCATTCATGCCGGCGGTCAGCACTGACGCCGGCTCGGCGATCAATAATCGCCAGCGGGGGTGGCTCTGATTCGGCAGCGGCAGCACGGCAGCGCTGCTGACCAGGCGATTGTGGTCATCCATGAACTGGCCCGCACCCGTCGTGCTGAATGGCGGCTTGAGACTGGCATCCGTGGTGCCGAACAGGGCGCGTCCCTCCTCATCCACGAGCGCCAGGACGTGAGCGCCATCCGTATGCCCGTCGGCAGAATTGAGGAGGTCGTCACATCTTACCTGCAGCGACACGACATTGCGCCCACCGTCCGGCGTGGTGCGCACGCGTGTGGCAAAGGTCACCAGCCGCGAGTCGCCAGGCTCGACGTAGAGCGCGGTCTGCCTTTGCAAGAGTTGCAGGGCATCGTTGAGCCACGCGGGCGCCGGCTCGTTGACCCCGGAATCTTCGATAACGCGCGTCGTCGTCCCCTGGCGCTCGACGCGCACGCGGACCTGCCCGCGCTCGTCGCTGAGCGTGAGGCTGCGATACGTCGGCTTGACGTCAATGAACGTGCGGAGCTGCCGAATCAGCTTCTGTCGCCAGAAGTCGCTGTCGCGGGCGGCCGAATCAATCTCGGTCGTCAGGTAGCTTTCGAGCACCGGCCACTCGGCCAGCGCCAGCAGATCGTCCCGAGCGGCGTAGAGCCGGTCCTGCAGAGCGCGCGCCGCCGCCTGCGCCCGATCCGCCGCGGCCTGTGCGGCCACGCGGCGCACCACCTCCAGATGCCGCCGCGTCGTATAAATACCCGTGATGACCAGTGGCAGCGTCGTGACCATCACGAACGCCAGCGCCAGCCGTAACCCCGTGCGTCCCAGCCATGGCCGGCGCGCGAGCCGGCCGCGAACCGTTTCGTCATTCGTTTTTCGTTCGGCGCTACTCACGGTGCACACTCAATGTCTGGTCCACGCGCACGTCGCGCAGCGTCCGCGTGGTGCCGTCGGGCCAGCGCACTTCCACGCGCTCGATGCGCGTCGCATCGCCCACTCCAAAGTGCGCGATCAGCGGCTCGCTGGACATATAACTCGTGCCCGCCAGCAGTAGGCGCTGCTGCATGCGCCTCGCGGCGACGATCCGTACGAGCGCCCCAACGGCCTGTCCGTCCGGTTGAACCTTGAGCCAATGACCGGTGGCCATGCGGTTTTCGAGCAGCCGCGCCGGACCATTGTTGGTGGTGATGACGATATCGAGATCGCCATCATCGTCCAGGTCGGCCGTCGCCGCGCCGCGCGCCGCCCATTGCGACAAGCCGCCCAACCCGTGCCGTTCCGCTTGATTAGTGAACCGTCCACCCGTATTGATGAATAGCATCGCCGCCTGGCCGATGCATTGCCGCGGATCGCGCGGCGCCGGGCTCGTGTAGCCATTCACCACCAGCAGATCGAGATCGCCGTCGTGATCGAAGTCTGCCCAGCACGTGCCCCAGCCGGTGGAACCGATGCTCGGCAGCGCCAGACCGGCTGCTTGCGTAACATCCTCGAACAGCGGAGTTTCGCTTGCCGGCAGTGTCCCCCCCAGATTGCGGAACAGCACATTGCTTTCATCCTGCCAGTGGGTCAAGAACAGATCGAACCAGCCATCCTGATCGTAGTCGCCGACGGAAATCCCCATGCCGCTGCGCGGATCGGCCAATCCGCTGACCACGCTGCGATCGACGAACGTCCCCGCGCCGGTATTGGGCAGGAACGTGTTCGGCGAGACGTCGTTCACCACGATCAGGTCCGGCCAGCCATCGTTGCTCACATCGGCGAACGCGACCCCCAGACCCTTGCCGCCATTATCTACAATGCCGGCAGCTTCAGTTACTTCAGTGAATGTCCCGTCGCCATTGTTGCGAAAGAGCGCATCGGGTTCGTAACGGAAAACATAGGGACTGAACGCCGGCGGCTCGTCGCGATCGTAGGCCGGCGCGACACGCGCGGGGATCGACGCAGGCTCGAATCTCAAATAGTTGGCGACGTACAAATCCAAATCGCCGTCGCGATCGTAATCGGCCAGCGCCGCGGCCGTGCTCCAGCGCGGATCGGCCACACCCGCCGCCGCGGCTACTTCCTCGAAGTGCCCGCGACCATCATTGCGGTACAGCCGATTGGGACCCAGCGCCGTCACGAACACATCCTGATCGCCATCGCCATCGTAATCGCCGGCCACGCAGCCCATTCCGAACTCGCCGGCTGCGTAGGGCCGGTTCAGCGGGGTGGCAGAAAAATGCATCCCGCCGAGGTTCAAGTAGAGTAGGTCGACGGCTGATTCTGCCGGCGCGCTGGCGCGGACGGACGCGACGAGGAATATGTCGATGCGGCCATCGCCATCAAAATCCGCCAGACATACGCCGGCGCCTGTGACTTGCCGTATGTCCGTCAACACGTCCGCCGATTGGTGGCGCGCATCCAGACCGCTACTCTCCGTGACATCCACAAAGCCGCGCGTTTGAGTTGACTTGAACGAGTCAGGGCCGGGTGCCGCCGCTCGTCTGGCAACGGCCGCGTCCTCTGTCCCCAGCGGAAGTCCGACCGAGGGTAAAGGCAGAAAGAAGTACCCCAGCATGACGACTAAGGCGATACCGGTTATCGTGCTCATCGCGAGGATCTGGCGTTGCACCGGGGCCATGTTAATGGAAAGTAGTTTACCATAAGGTGTAAAGAATCTGACCACGCTTCGGCCGCAGATTAGCCTGTCCCAGCATCGAATGCCACGCGTACTTAGCTCGGATACGTGGTGTAAGCGCTTGACTCACAAAGACTAACGATTATCATATCGTTTTCGCGTTCGGTCGCAGCTTGCTGTTTGGGCATAGGCTGTGCCAACATCAGCCTTCAGCGGCCGCCGCGTCAATTCACGCGGGAAAGCTGAAACGGTTGTATCGAGCTCTTATCCGCCTGCGGGCGAACACGATGGTGCTGCGACCACGCTTTTCGGAACCGTAGCCATGTCAGATTCGAATCCGGTCCGAGTTGGACCCAAGAGCCTCCTGACCCGCGGACAGCGTGCGTGGCTGACGCTGGCGCTGGTCCTTTCGGCGCTGCTGTTGGCCAACACGCTCTATCTGCTGGTTAACCGGCTGGCGACCGTTCTGCCCGGACCGATCGCCGCTTATTTCGCCCAAGGGGAATACACGATCTCGAAGCTCTTCCAGACGATGGTCCTTTCGCACACTGGGCTGGGGATCGTGGTGGTCGCCCTGCTGATGGCGTTCGCCGTCTGGCACTTGCCGAAAGTCTGGCGGCGGCACCGGCCGCGCACGGTGGCGAGTGGCCTGATTTTCGTCACCAGCGGGCTGGTGCTGGCGATCACGGGTCCGTTCATCATGTACGCGGCCGCGACGCGCGAACATACGTGGGTATGGTGGACGCACGTCGTCGCCGCCGTCATCGTGCCGGCCGCCTACATCGTGCACCGCTCCGTTTCGTATGTCCGACCGCCGGCGCGCGCGTTTACCCACTATGCCACGCTGGTGGCCGGCGTGCTGCTCGTGATGGTGATCGGGCACGGGTTCAGCAATCGCGGCCTGCAATTGACTACGGAAGCGCGCGCGGCGCAGGCCCGCGGCTCCTACACCGGCCCGAGTTCAAAACTGCGCGACCTGGCGCGCTTCGTGCCCGGCTCGCACGAGTCGCCCCGCGTGCAGGAGAGTGGATTCGTCTCGGTCAGCTTCGTCCCGCCGACCAGCGTGTTCTTTCCCAGCGCCGCGACCACCACCACCGGCGATTACCTGCCCGAGCGCATCATTACGCGCGGTGACACTTCCGCGCCGGAGAAGCTGGCGCCCGATCTCGACAACATCGGCTTCGTCGTCAACGAGAAGCTCGGCGCCGACACCTGCCAACGCTGCCACGCGGATATCGTCGAACAATGGTCGAAATCGGCTCACCGCTTCGCCTCGTTCAACAACCCGTTCTACGAGGCGACCATCAACGACATGCGCACCAACGCGCGCACGTTGAACGATGGCGTGACCAAGCACATGGAATGTTTCCGGCAGTGGGAAGGCCGCATCGGGGAGATCAAGAGCAAATGGTGCAGTGGGTGTCACGATCCATCCGTCATGCTGGCCGGCAAGATGACCGACCCCGTGGATCGCCGCAGTCCGCAGGCGCAAGCCGGCTTGACCTGCCTGGCGTGCCACGCCATCGATGAGATTCACAACTCCAGCGGCAACGCGGCCTACAACATCGCCGACGAGCAGGAAGACCCCTATCTGTTCCCCAACGCCAAAACCGGCAGCGTGCGCGCATTCCTGCACGATACTTCAGTCAAAGCCAAGCCCGATGCCCACAAGCGGCAGATGCTGAAGCCGTTCTTCCGCACAGCCGAATTCTGCAGCGCCTGTCACAAGGTCAGTCTGCAGGAACCGGTCAACAGCTACCGCTGGTTGCGCGGTCAGAATGAATACGACAATTGGCACGACAGCGGCGTCGCTCTGAATGCGTCGCGCACGTTCTACCTGCCGCCCGCCAAGAAAGTCTGCCAGGATTGCCACATGCCGCCCGAGCCCGCGCCCCTGGGCGACGTGGCCGCCAAAAACGGAAAGGTGCGTTCGCATCGCTTCCTGGCCGTCAACACCGCGCTGCCCTATGCCCGTGGCGACGAAGACACGATCAAACGCATTGAAGCGTTTTTGCGTGATGAAAAGCTGCGCATCGATATATTCGCGCTCGCCCGGCAGAAGGACGGGCAGACGATCGAAACGACCTACGCTCTCGACTGCACACAACCAGCGCTGGTGGCCGGCGAGGACGTGGTGTTCGACGTCGTGGTGCGCAACAAAGGCGTCGGCCATACTTTTCCCGGTGGCACCAACGATTCGAACGAAAGCTGGATCGAGTTTTCCCTGCTGGACCAGGATGGCCATATTCTGACGCAGAGCGGCACGATCGGCGACGACGGGTACGTTGATCCCGCCGCCCACTACTTCCGTGCCTTGATCGTCGACCGCCACAGCCAGCCGATCCACAAGCGCAACGCGCAGGACATCTACGCGCCGGTCTACACGAACGTCATCGGACCGGGCACGGCCCACGCGGTCCACTACCAGGTGCACGTTCCGGCGACCGTTGGAAGTAACGTGAAGCTGCGTGCCCGCCTGCTCTGGCGCAAGTTCGA
>DASXUA010000382.1:0-6922 GCA_036505095.1 Phycisphaerae bacterium | reverse complement strand
GGCCTGACAGCTTGAACAGTTGTACTCGTAAACCGGCACGGCGGTAATTCTCCTGGGACGTGCCGAAGTATAGGTGCGCTGTGCTCGCGCGGCAAGCGGTGCATGACCGCTATTGCAGGCTGACGTGAGGCGTTCGGGTTCGCCGTGCCCCGCAAGGGGCGCGCTAAGACAGCCCTGGGCAACGCCCTGGGGCTCGAGGCGCCGCTCGGCAAGAGCCCTGAGAGGGCGCGCCAATGGCGCACGGAGGCGTTAGCGCGCCCTTTCAGGGCTGGCACTGCATCACGTCACAAATCCCCAGGGCGTTGCCCCGCCACGGCGGATCTACGACCTGGGCTGATTTAGCGCAGGGCTTCGCCCTGCCAAAGTTGTGTGGCTCGGAGGCGCACGTTAGACCCGCGCGCAATACCGGACATGCACCCCGTTGCAAGGGTGGGATTGACCGGGCGGCGAAGCAGGTTTAGGCTGCCCCATCCGCCGGGCCGGGCAGCACGTCGGCGCGCCGCGCTAACCGGTTGGCGGAAAAATACGACGACAGGCGAGTCGCGCCTCAGCGGAGGTCAAGCGCATGCGCAGGACACTGATAGCGATGGGTTTGTGGGCCGGTGGGCTACTGGCGATGTCGGGTTGCAGCATCGCGGGCGAGTGGCGGGCGAAGATGGTCGAGGGCGACCACCCGTTCCCGTTTTCGCAGGTGACGTTTACGGATGACGGGCGCTACACGGCGGTCGCGCCGCCGGCCGCGCGGCAGCTCACCTCGACCGGCACCTATGCCTGGAACGGGAGCACGCTGAAGATCATGCCGAAGGACGGTGCGGAGCGCAGCTACTCCGGATATCACGACATCTTCAAGAACCAGCTCGTGCTCAAGCACAAAGAGGACGGCAAGGAGGACAAGGCGACGCTCGAAAAGGTGGAGACGCAGGCGAAGTAGGGGTCCGGCCCCGGCAGGTCCGTGAGTCGCGGCGCCAGCGGTGAGTGGCTGTGCCCGAACAAACCGGCGAGGGCGAAGCAAGCGCAGGCCCGGCGTCTGCGTTCGTTTCTTTCGCCCCTGCCGGGGCTGCGGCCGGACTTGTGGACCCGTTCCCACGGCTCGCGCCGTGGGCGTTACTCTTTCGCCGCTCCGCGGCTGGTGGCTTGGCCAAGCCATGACCCGACCACCACAGCCACTCGAGCGACGCTTGCGGTGGTTCTGAAACGCGCTGCTCAGTTACCCGGACTTGTGCTACACTTGGTGCATGGGGCTGGTCCACGATTTGGCGCGGTTCGTGGCGGCGTGTCGGTTGCCGGATACGCTCAGCACCATCGTCCTGTTCGTCACCAGCAAGTGCGACGCCAAGTGCGGCACGTGCTTCTATTGGCAATCGCTGAACACCAAGGGCGACCTGACGCTTGAGGAGCTGACGACCTTCAGCCGCTCGGCCCCGAAGTTCAACAGCCTGTGGCTTTCCGGCGGCGAGCCGCTGCTGCGCAAGGATCTGCTGGAGGTGCTGCGGCTGTTCGTCGGCAACAACGACGTGCGCATGATCAATATCCCGACCAACGGCATGCATGCCGAGCGCGTACTGCCGCTGGTCGAGAAGTTGCTCGGGCAATTCGAGCGGCTGATGGTGTGGTGCAATGTTTCGCTCGACGGGCTGGAAGCGACGCACGATCGCGTCCGAGGCGTGAAAGGCAATTACCGCCGCGCGGTGGAGGGGATGAAGCTGCTCCAGCCGCTCCGAAGCCAGTGGGGCGGCCGCTTCCGGCTCAACGTCAACACGGTTATCTGCCGCGACAACGTCGACGAGATCATGCCGCTGGCAGAGCGGGCGGTGAGCGAGTTCGACCTTGATGGGCACTTTTTCCAGGTGATCCGCGGCACGGCCATGGACGAGGGCCTGCTGAACGTGCCGCAGGATCGGCTGCGCGAGATTTACAAGCAGGTCGTGCCGCTTCAGGATCACTACGCGCGGCGCTACGTGCAGTCGCCATCGCGCCTCAAGCGGAGCGTCGCCCGATTGGCGTATCTCGGAACGCTTACATTCGAGCACCACGTGCAATTTGCGAATATCACCGAGCGGCGCGAATGGCCGATGCCCTGCACGGCCGGCGCGACCAGCCTGGTGATCGATCATGATGGCGGGATTCGCGCGTGCGAACTGCGGCCGCCGATTGCCAACCTGCGCGACTACGACTGTGACTTTGCGAAGATGTGGAGCGCGCTGGCGCGCCGCGCTGAGGTCGAGCAAATTCGCAAGGACCGCTGCTTCTGCACCTACGTCTGCGCGATCCAGGACTCGCTGCGCCACAGCCCGGCCACGATGTTCTATCAGATCCCGCGGGCATTCCTGACCCGGCCACGCAGCGGCTGAAGACGACGCTGAGACGCTGAGGCGCGGAGAGATCGCTTTTCTGACAAATCTCAGCGTCCTACTTGGCTGACGGCAGATTGGCCCGCAGCCACTGCTCCAGTTCCTTCGGCTTGTAGTCTTTCGGACCCTGGCCGCCGGCGTAGAGGATTTTGCCGGATGGATCGACAACGTAGAGCCGCTCGGGCCAGGCGGCGTAGGCCTCGCCGACTTTGTTATCCATGCCGTCCACGACGCAGGGCATCGAGAGCTTCAGCTTCGTGCAGCATTTCGTCGCGATTGACTGCCGCTCCTTGAGCGTCTTGGGGTCCTTGAAGTGAACGTCCTCCTCGTCGTTACGTGGCGCCGACCGGCCATCGTCATCCGGATGCGCCTCGCGGATGTAAACGAACAGGAACGCGGCGCGGTCGCGATACGTCTGATAGATCTGCTCGATGGCGTCAGACTGACGCCGGAAGGGCGGTCAGGTGAAACTGCCGAAGATCAGGACCAGCGGCCGATCGGCCTGGAATTTTGAGCGGGTGATCTCCTGTTTGCCGTCCCGCGACTTGAGCGTGAAATCCGGGGCCGCTTCACCGACAGCCGGGGCGCGCTGCGCGGGCTGCGAATCGGGCGGGCGGGCGGACGGCCTCCGTGCGGCGTCGTCAGCGCCAGATTGGGCCCTCGCCGAAGCCGCCGCTAGCCCGGCGATGACGGTCAGTCGTACGAAAGGAAATCGATCCAGGTGCAAGCCTCGCGGGTGTCCGAGCATACGATATAATGTAGGGGAGCGCGGGCGATCGGAACAGGGGCCCGTCCCGGCGGATCTGCGACATGACGGCACCCGAGCGCAGTGCATTGGCCGCCAGACTGCTGCACGCCATCCGGCGGCTGGGGATGGACTACGTGCAGCGTCGGCGCAGCGGTCTGTCGGGCGTGGGCGAATACGAGCCGCTGGCGCGCGAATGCCGTTGGCTGGACTGCGGGCATGCCAATCCCTATCAGGCGCGGTTCTGCGCGAGTTGTGGACGACGACTCGATACGCCGGTGACCGTGGCGCGCGAGCTAACCGTTCCCGACCTTCCGCGGCAGCCATTGTGGTATCGGGAAATCCTCCGGGCGTTCGTGATCGTCCTGCTGGTCATACTCGCGCTTTACAGATTCGTGTATTAGTCGCTAGGCGCGCACGGGCAAGCATACGACCGCCCGCCACGGCGGATCCTGACGGACTTGCCCATGCCACCCTCCACCACGCCACTCAAGTTCCGCGCGCCTGTTGAAACAGAGTGCCGGTTTGGTTATGTTACTCGCTTGGTCCGGCGGCGCTTCTGCCGGATGCCGTTCGTAGCTAAAGGGTCGCTGGGAGAGCAGAGAGATGCCTTCGTGGCGTGTCTCTGTTTTTTATTGCGCTCGGCCGCTGGGCGCGCACCCGTCGCACGTCGCGCGCGGTGGAAGCGGCGAGAGGCAACTCCAAAAGGGGGACGGCACATGCACCGCTCGGCGTTACCGCGGTTTGGGATGGCGCTGATAGCGGCGTTGGCGAGCGCTGCGGCGCACGGCACGACGTTCCTGCTATCGCTGGATGCGGCCTCGCAGCCGGCTGAGTACAACATCGACGCCGGCTCGAACGGCCGCGAACAGATTTACCTCCTGCAACAATCGGGTTCGGGGATAGGGTTCTACTTTTCGGTTGATCGCGTTGCGGTGGGCATGCCCAACACCGCCGTGTTTCAGGAATCAGCTCCGCCGAATGAATCGGCGGCGGCCGACATCTACCAGGCCGGCTTCGGCACGAACACTCTCTATCGCCAGGAGACGGCGCTCGGACTGCATCCGGGTTTCTTCGGGGACGACATCGATGCCATGCAGATCGTGCCTGACCCGCCGGGTCCACCGCTGCCGGATGTCGTGGTGGTCAACGCGGGGTTTCCGTACTCGTCGCTCTGGCGGAACTCGTCGCTGATCGGACAACCGGCGACGATCAACGGGGCGATGCCGATGGCCGATCCGGACGGATTGACGCCCGATGACATCGTCCTGTCTCTCGGCGCGATGAACCTCCTGTTCGCGTCGGGCGTGACGCACATGGGGCTGATGGCGGGCGATGATCTGGATGCGCTGATGCTGCTGGATGTCACACCGGACCCGAACGCGCCCGGCGGATTCGACGAAGTGCCGAATGGAATTGTCGATCCGGGGCTGGACCTGGCGATTTTCTCGCTGGATCCGTTCAGTCCGAGCACGTTTACGTCGGGGCTGGGAGGCACGCGCTCGCCGGCGGACCTGCTGATTACCAGCTTCAATGGGAACTATGGCGTGTTTCGGACGGCCGCGCAAATTGGGCTATTGACCGATGACAACGTCGATGCGCTCAGCATGGCGGCGGTGCCGGAGCCGGGAAGTCTGCTGATCCTGACCGGCAGCGCAGTGTTCCTGATGAGCCGACGTCGCAGGCCGGATGAATGTCGCGCAAAGGCGCTAAGGCGCAAAGGGCTGGCGCGCGGCCCTGCGGGCCTGCGGCTAAACGTGTGCGCGGCGTGCGTTGGCATCCTGGTCGGCGTCTGCCCGGCGCTGGCGCGGCCGGGCGATTCGGACGGCGACAACGACATTGACCTGGTGGATATCGCCGCGTTTGCGAATGCGTTCAGCGGACCGGGCGGGATCATCGCGGCGGGTGGCGAGATCATGGACTTTGACGCAGACGGCGATGTCGACCTGCTCGATTTCGCCGAGCTGCGCGAAGAGATGGACGGCGCCGTGGCGCTGGGGAACCCCTGCGCAGCGCTGGGGCCAGCCGTGGTCTGGGGCGGTATCTCGCCGCCGGTCGCCAACTCGGTGGCGACGCTCGAGTTCAAATATGGCACCAATCCCGACGTGTTCTGTTTCGTGCTGTCGGCGACGGATCCGGCGCCGGGCATCAATCTGCCCGGCCCGGGTCATATCGCAATGCCTGAGCAACAGGCCGATGAAGTGGTGGTCGTGCCGGGTGCGGGGACCGCGCCGACGCGCATTGTCTTTTCGCATATCTACATCGTTCCGCAGGGCGACGTGGGCGCGGGCAGCACGATCACGATCAACGGCGATCTGCTGCTGACTCCATATGACCGCGGGGTGCTGGACGTGCAGATTCAGCCGGCCGGGGGCGGCGCGCCGACCACCGTGCGCTACCTGATCCGGCCACTGCTCGATCTGGACGTGGACAGCGATAACAACAGCACGCTGCTGGATCGGGCGCCGCAGCGCGACGGCAACGAAGAAACGATCGAAGACGATCCCACGATGATCGGCGTGATCGTGTGCGTCAATGATAACGACAACGATGGCGACGGCGTGGTCGATTTTGGTGACGGCTTCGACCTGGACGCCAACAATCCCGACGATGATGCGAATCCGGACGAAGTCGATTTTGTGAAGATGGTGCTGGCGATCGGCCAGCACATCGACACGAGCGTGGCGTCGATCCGCGTGACGTACAGCGCGTCCGATCCGGCGCAGGCGATGATCGCGGGCACTCCGCCGGTGATTACGCCGGCGCCGGGCCGGCTACGCATCTGGACCCAGCGCGGCAGCGCGATGCGCGACAAGGCGTCGATCGACAACGGCGGCGATTACGTCTCGCCGGGCATTCACGATGCGTCCGATTTTGATTTCCAGCTCGACGCCGCGGCCGGACAGCGGAAAGTCGAATTGTGGTTGGAGGGGATTCGACCCAGCCCGTCGGAGGGCGTGGACCGAATTGAGTTCGCCATCGACCCCGACGGGCCGGGTCCCCAGGATTTTGTGGGCAAGGATGCCGTCCGCAGCACGGTGGTCAGCATCAAGTTCATCGAAGCGGAGGAAGTGGCCGGCACCAGCATCCTGCCGCTGTTCAACCCCAACCCGATCGTGACGCTGGACGCGATCGCGAATCCCGGTAATGCCGAGATGGTGAACATCAATGTCACCGGAACCGTGAAAGATTACGTCGCACCGGTCGAGAAGGTGCGCGTGAACGGCGCAGAGGTCAACGTTACGCAGACAAGTTCCGGTCCGGATAATTTGGGACCATTTGAAGGCAACTTCACCGCCCCGCTGATGTTGACCGGCAACACGACGCTGGTTGAGGCGACCGCGATCAACAGCCTTAACAATGTTGGAAAAGATTCGACGCTGATCGCCGTGATGCGCGACGCCAACTTCAACATCACGGCGCGTACCGTCAGCGAGAACCCCAGCGTGCCAGCCGCTCCGGCGAACGAAGTCGCCTTCCTCGATAGCTACCGCTTCCGCATCGAGGTGCGGAATCTCAACCCGGTCAACAATCAGCTTGATGTGCAGTTCGATACGGGCGTCGAAGTAAAGACCGTGACGCTGTCGCGGCCCGGCAACACGGGGCCACTGCAATCGAATAACCTGTTTCTGGTGCCCGAGAACCTGATGCTGCCGGGCAGCGCATCGGCCGACGTGCAAAAGACGCGCATCAAAGCCGATCTTGGCCAGCGCCCGAAAGCCATCTACACCAGCGGCACGGCCACGTGCTGCGCCGTCGGCGTGACCAAGGGGATTCTGATTCGCAAGAAGACGGACGAAGCGATCGCCGATTTCATCGAGTCGGC
>DASXUA010000381.1:0-5772 GCA_036505095.1 Phycisphaerae bacterium | reverse complement strand
CACCACGTCATCCGATGGATTGGCCTCCATGGCATCCACCAGCGCCAATTGATCCGGGGTGAGCAACGCGCGGAATTCGTCGCGGGCCTGCGCGTGTCGCGCCATGACGGCCGTGCGCAGGTCCGTCAGTATCGTCTGGATCTGCGCCTGCTGATCGGCCGTCAGATCGAGTGCCGCGATCAACCGCTGGAAAGGCCCGGCGCCTTCATGATGCCCCTGCGAGTGGCCGGCTCCGCGCCCGCCCTGCTGCGCTTCCAGATTCGGCCCGACGCGCCGTCCCGGACGCGTCAATAGCTGCTCTAAGGTCGCGCGCTGCTCGACCGTCAGCAGCGCCAGAATCTGGTCACGCGCGCCGGTTCGCAGCGCCGCAATGTCATCATGCAGCGAGATCAGAATATCGAGCAACTGCGAGCGCTGCTCATCGGTGAGTTGCAACCGCGCCGCCAGATCGCCATCGAGGCGCCCGCCAAATGGACCTCCGAAGAAATCGAATCCGGCCAGCGCCCGGTTCGGCGCGGCATCGCCGATGATACCCTGCACTTGCCGCGCGAAGCTCTGCTGATCCAGCGTGCCGGCGTCGACTTGCGCCTGCAAGTCGCTGATCTGCGCGATCTGTTCATCCGACAAGCGCGCCGTACCTGAAGCGTCCTGTGCGGTTCCCGGGGCGGCCGCGAAATCCTGGAACCCGTCCACCGTCGCGCCCGCCGTGAGCTGATTGACCGGGTCGCCCGTCCCGCCGCTGGCACTACGAGACCCGGTAACGGCGCCAGCACCGCAGCCGGCAAGTCCCAGCGCCACCACCGACACACTCCATACCGCGAAATGAGCAGCTTTGGCTACCATAATTGAACTCCCCAATGAAATTGCTCCGAACTACAAGCGACCGATGTTGGCTGACACCCCACGCGCTCAGGCCGCCAGCCTATCACTTCTAACGCCGCCTCCCGTCCATTATTACGAGCACCAAGCGTCGGGCCAGTGGCCCGCCACCACGAATCCAGGGCTGGCCCACCGCTTTCAGGCGGGGAGCCACGAATCGGCGCACTGCCCGTATCGTCAACACCCGATCCCCAGCATGAGGTGCGCCACCCGAAGATCGCGCCGTACTGAAGCACGGGTCTGTGGCCGGAGCGGCGGGACCTCGCCGACGGCCTTTTCCCGATTCCGGGCCGAGGGTGGGTGCGGGCGTCGTAGAAAAAATGAGCGGTTGGACGGTTGGACGGAAATTATGCGGCGGAATATTTTCCCAGCTTGCCGAGATTGCCCAAGTTTGGCTTTGTTTGGCCCCGGCGTGATCGCGCGGTGCCCGGCCTTTAGCTCGGTCAGCAGGTCGTCGAAATCGTGCGGGCGTTCGTTGCCATCGTCGTAATGGACACTCCAGGACGATCTGGCGGGCGAGCAAGCAGTGTTTGAGTGCGTTGTCCGCCGCGGCGGACGAGCGGGCCTTGCCCCCCGGCGTGCGCGGGCCGGTGGATTCCTGAGCATTGCGGCGGTTGGCTTGGACCTTGGCGGCGGAAACCGTTGTGGTGGACATAAGTTACCCCCTTTCACCCTTACTACATGCGCGGCGCGCGCTTTTGGGCGCGCCGGCCGCGCGCGCATTGACGCCTGGAGTGCGCGGCAGCAGGAATCGAGAGATCAAGGGATCGAGGATCGAGAGCGCGGGGCGGCGGGGTTGCGATTTCAGATTTCAACTTTCAGATTGATTGGAGCGAGGGCGTGGGCGGAGCAGGGATGGGGATGCCCGCGAGAGGGCACAAGGGGCGCAAGCGACGGGCCGCGGATTGACGCGGATGGGCGCAGATGGGGTACTCGGGCGAGTCACCGGGCCGCGGGTTTTCGATCTATATAGCGCCGATCTAATTCCTGAATCAATTGCCGAAGATCGTTCTCGGTGAGCTGCTTGTTGTCGATCGTCCGAAGCAGCGCCGGTACGAGCTTGCGCTCAGCCACGTGCTGGACATCGGCCGGAAGCTCTCCGGCGCGGCGCGCCGCATCGAAGAACAAGTTCCAGTCGTCCGAACCCTCTACCAGGCCGAGCGTGTCGGCGATCTCGCGCAAGTTCTCGGGATCGGACGGCGGATTGCGCCGGCCGTGCTCGAGCGCGCTGAGGTTAGACGGCTCCAGATCGATCATCTCCGCGAAGCGCCGCAGGCCGACGCCGGATTGCAACCGCAAGCGACGCAATGTCCTGCCGAATGATGCTGCCATATGGATGCAACCTAACTTGACTACTCTTTAGCCCTGTTATCATAGTATGATCACGAGCGACGGCATGCCGGTCAAGCGTCGAATGTGGGTTCGCCAGCAGCGCGACGGTGGTGACGAAGATTGTCCGCACGGATCCTCACACAACAGGCGATGCGGGAGGCTCGCGCCGCGATCCCATTCTGCTATATCTGCGGCGGCCCTGGTACTTCATCTATGCACTCAATTCGCCGCCGGCTACTGCGTCGAGGATGTGGGGTGGTGACGGAGAACCGAGGCAGCCTGCTCATTTGACGCCCTCTTGAACCGCGCACCTCGCGCCTCGCCATGCCGGTGTGCTTACGTGCAGTGACACCAGGCGGCGTTTGCCTCGCGGTAAAACTAACGATATCATTTCGTATCACCGGTGAGGAGCAACGTGTGCGCGCCACGTCAGATCAATTGGCCGCGGGGCGGACGGAGGCAGTTCTGCGCCATTGCATCGCAACGCTGCAATTGGTGGCTGCCTATCGACTCCCGCCGGCTCTGGATGCACGACTCCTGTGGCTCTCCGAGAATAAGGAGCGTCTGACGGATGGCGAGCGGCACGAGTTGTCGGCGCTGCTGGATTTCGCCGAGGATCGCACGTTGGAAAAAGTCAAGGCGCGCGCCACGCTGCAACGGCTCGGCGAACCTCTTCCCGAAGTCGTCTCTGAACCGTGACGCTTGTTTCGGACGAGCTGCGCGAGTTCGTCGCACGGCGCGCCAGCGAGCGCTGTGAATACTGCCATTTGCCGCAGATCTCCCAGGTAGCGACGCGCAGGGCGGACTGTCACAATCTCCCTGCTCGACTTAAACTCAAGGTCGCCAATTGACATCCGCCGCTGGCTCGCTCTCGTCGGGAGGCATACACTCGATTGATCGCGCACGCCCCAATTGACCCGGAAGCGGAGTTCTAATTGGCGAAGAACGCCGGAGACAGAAAGTGACGGCCGATGAATATCGACGCTTGGCGCTGAGTTTGCCCGGAGCGTTGGAAAGTGCCCACATGGGGCATCCGGATTTTCGCGTCCGCGGCAAGATCTTTGCGACCCTCAGTCCGCCG
The DNA here is from genome assembly GCA_036505095.1 of Phycisphaerae bacterium. Classification (GTDB taxonomy): domain Bacteria; phylum Planctomycetota; class Phycisphaerae; order UBA1845; family UBA1845; genus DASXUA01. The sequence continues at coordinate 2,480 of DASXUA010000381.1, read as the reverse complement.
GGTGAGGACTGGGGCATGGTCAAGCTCACGCCCGACCAGCAGGCGCTTTTCATGCGAGCCGAACCGGGCGCCTTCGAGGCTTGCAGCGGCGCGTGGGGCCGCCGCGGGGCGACGTACGTGCACTTGGCGGCTGCCGAGGAGGAGACCGTCCGCCAAGCGCTGATCACCGCCTGGCGCAACACGGCTCCGAAGCGGCTCGCCCAAGAGTACGACGACAACCAAGATGCGCCGACACGCAGAACGGGCGACTGAGTGACTACTTGCGATAGGCCGCGTTGGGGCACGAATTGGGTGCCGGACCGCCGCTCCCGTATCCCGGCGCGCCGGGAAGGTTCAGAACCGCCACCCCGCCTGCTTGTGGTGCAGGCATCCCTGCCTGCCTGTAGCGCAGGCGTCCTGCGTGTGGCGCAGGCGTCCCGCCTGCCTGTGCAGGCGTCCCGCTTGCTTGAGGTGCAGGCATCCCTGCCTGCCCGGCGGCGCAGCGGCGAGCGGCGAGTAGCGAGTGGCGAGGGTTCCCCACCTCTTCAGAGGTGACGATGCGCTGATTGCAGGCCTTGACGTAAGCTGCGGTGCATGCGCGACTTACGATAATACCCTGTGCCTCGAAGGTTTTTCGATCGGATCGCATGTAATCGCGGCCGACGGAGCGCATAATGGTTGTCGAGACACGCGACGGCTCTAGCAACGTGGTTCAACGCAAGGGCGACCTGTACTACCACCAGGATGAGCGCAGCGAATGGTCGCGGGCCGCCACTGGTAAAGCGAGCCGGATGCTTGCGTCAGGCCTGCGACCCTGCCCGGAGGGAGCGAACACGATGCGAGCGACGGGAGGGGCCAACTGGACCCCGGACTCATCGCGGCGGGCACCGCCCGCCGGCTCGCTCCGCGAACCGCATCGCGTCGCGAGGTGCGCTGTGTCCAGGGCAGGCCTCATCGCCATGATCCTGGACTCGCCGCGTGCCGCTGGGCGGCAGGATCGCGGCGCGATCACGGGCATGGCCCGCAGCGACGTGTCCAGGAGCGGCAGCGTCGAGCGCTGGCTCCACACCCCGTATGGCGAACCGACTGTGCACGAGGACAGTGGTTACGGCGACCGCGACGGCGATGGCGACGTGGACGCGACCGACAAGGGCATCCTGGACACGCCGCAGCCCGCGACGCGGGCCGATCGCGAAGCGAGCCGCGGGCTGCGCCCGCTGCGGCGAGTCCAGGACACCGGCACGGTTGCCGGCTCCTGCCGCATCCTCGACCTAGACTTCGACGGCGATTACGACGCGACCGACGGGACCAAGTTCGATGCGCTGCCCTCGGGCATCCGTCGGCAGCCGGGCCGCCAGTCCAGCGGTCTGTCGCAGCCGTTCGGGCATCAGGGGCTGGTGTATGACGCGGAGATTGGGAGTTACCAGAATAGGGCGAGGCAGTACCATCCGGCTCTCAGAAAGTACATACAACGAGACGTACTTGACATAGGTCTTGATAACACCGCTGCCTACAGGGACGGTATGAACTCGTATTGTATTGCTGGTGGCAACACATTGACTGGCTTAGATCCGACGGGGATGCACTTCGATGTCTGGATCTGCTTCGACCTGTGTCGGCTGCACACCATTATCTGCGAGCAAGATGCGCAGATCCAGCAGCTACTTTGCTTCTATAGTTGCGCTATCAACCAACCAGCGAATCCCAACTGCGTGCTCCCATGTATGGATACATATAGGGAAGCGCATGCTAAATGCCAAAAGCAAGGAAGGATTTGCGTGTTCTGGTGTGTTGTAACGAGAATCTGGTGTGTATTGATGGGAGAATGACTCCCCACCCGAATGTTCAATCGCGTTGGCCCGCGACGACTGATGCATGAAGAGCGACAGACAAAGGTTCTTGGTATCGATAGCTGTTGGTAGCGTTGCTGGAGCGCTTTTCGGCTGCTTCGGGATGAATTTTGCGGATCGACCAGTGCGAAAACTGTATCGGCTCATTATTCCCCCTCCGTCCGTGCCGCCAGTGGCATCAAGGCCAATACTGACGGATGGTGCGCGCGGGGAAGCATTGTTGAGCTATTACACTGAGCTTGTTCAGTGGAATGAAGCCGTGATCAGCACGCAACTTGCCCAGGGTTCGAAGGCCGCGCAGCACGCGATTCACGAGCAGACGTTTGTGGCTGGTGCGTGGCTTGCTTGCGCCTGCGCGCTTTCGGCTGGAGCTACGCTGATCGTCCTCTCGCTGTTGGGTCGCCACTTTGCGGTTGCAATCGACGGTTTTACTCGTTGCGGGGCCTGCGGGCATATTTTGCGCGGCATCACCGAGCCCCGATGTCCCGAGTGCGGGCGTCGATTGTGATCGTGCGGTATGCGGGCAGTCTGCTGCTGGCGAGAGAAGACGGCAATGCGAAAAACTCACCAACCAGACATACAGATGATTGCGGAGCGCGGCGATTGGTAATGTGAGTGGAATTTGCGCAGAATGCGGCGTGCGCTGGAAAA
>DASXUA010000380.1:0-3454 GCA_036505095.1 Phycisphaerae bacterium | reverse complement strand
CCGCCAGGGTTGCCCCCGCGCTGCCGCTCGACTTGCATGTGTAAAGCATGCCGCCAGCGTTCAATCTGAGCCAGGATCAAACTCTTCAGTTTAATCTCTGCAAGAACTCATACTGACGTTGACCAATCCACCTTACCCCTCGGCGCGGCACGGTTGCCCGAGGACGCGCTGAGGATCAATGTCTTGGCCACGGGCCCGACGACCGTGAAAGCCGTCAGACCCGCTTCCTTCAGTGTGAGTACTACTGCGAAGTATTTCCTTGAGCACCAGGACGCACCGGCCGAGGCCTGCGAAACGGGTTTCCCCGCCGCGAAGGGCACCGCCGGCTGCCCGGGCGACCTCGCCCCAAGCACCCACACCTATCGGTTGTTCACATTGTTAAAGAGCGGCGCCTGGAAAGAAAGACGCGGAGAGGCGCGATTATACCTCAGAAGCGGGTCCGGTCAACAGCCCGTCGCCGCTTTTCCCGTGTTGGCGCTGGCCCGAAAGGGCTACCGCGCATGCGCTGCTAAAATGGCGCGTTAAGCTTGCGCGGCGATACTCGTTTGATTGCCGGTCAAACATCTGGCATGTGTTTCGCAGCTGCAATTCACTGATGTCTGATTCGCCCGCGCCGCAGGCCGCCCCGTCGACAATCGCCTCGCCGGCGGCGCGAGGCCGCAAACCGCAAGAACCCTTGGGAGCACCCTTGGTGGACGGCAACTACCCCAGCATTTCCCGCCTGACGATGGACGCCGACAGTGCGCTCTCCCGGCGCGAATATCAAACTGCGGCGACGCTTTATCTGATGGCATTGGACCGCCCGTCCATTCAACCCTATCTGCGTGCCACGATCCTCACCAATCTCGGTCTTGCGTGGCAGTACCTGAACGAAATGGAGAAGGCAACCGCGTGTTTCGAGGAAGCCGTCACAGCGAACCCCAAGCTCGCATCGGCGCAAACCGGCTTGGGATATATCTATGCGCGGCGAGCGCGGCACGCCGAAGCGCTTGCGCACTACGACCAGGCCCTGCTGTTGGATACGACGTCGGCCATCACACATGCCAACCGTGCTTTGAGCCTGGAGGCCCTGGGTCAGCTCGAGGAGGCGTGGAAGGAGTCGGAGTGGCGCTACTCCATCCCTACTGCGACGTCGTTCTACCCTTATCGCTATACAAAGCCGAAGTGGAAGGGCGAGCAGTTGCAGGGCCGGACGCTCCTTGTGCATCGGGAGCAGGGACTCGGCGATGTCATTCAATACCTTCGCTTCCTGCCCCCGCTTGCTCGCCTCGACGGGCGAGTCAGGTTCGAATGTCCGACACCGCTCCTGCCCCTCGTGTCGTCCATGCCCGGCCTTGAGGCGATTCCGGCCCAGTCGCGTCCAGTTCCCCAAGAAATGTTCGATTGTTGCGTTCCCCTATTGAGCTTGCCGCATATTCTCAAGTTCAATGCCGCGGAGCTTGCCGCGACCTGTCCTTACGTGCCGAGAAACCGGTGCGACGAAAATGGTTTTTCGACGCGATGGGGGAGCGGTTTGAAGGTCGGTTTCGTTTGGTCTGGCAGCTCGTTCGATGAGACACGCAACGCCGCTCTGAGCGACTTCCTGCCCTTGCTCAATCTGAACGCGCGGCTCGTTTCACTGCAGAAAGACGTTGCAGAAAGCGAGCAGCAGCAGCTATCGGAACACGGCATGGAAAACGCCGGCTTTACATTTCAACACTTCGGTGATACGCGCGATGCCATCCTAGCGCTTGACGCGGTAGTGACAGTCGACACAGCCGTGGCGCATTTGGCCGGAGCCTTGGCGAAGCCCACCTGGCTGCTGCTGAATGAACCGGCGGCGGTACGATGGATGGTGAATCGCGCCGACAGCCCGTGGTACCCCACGATGCGCATCCGTCGCAGGCGCGACGGCGAGCATTGGCGGGAGATGGTTGTCAGCGTGGCGCGGGAGATCGAGCGCGAGGTGTAGCTTGTCTTTTCGATGCTCAGAATCGGCCCGACACGGCGGCCTTTGCAGCCGCAATGTTCACTGATGTCTGATTCGCCCGCGCCGCAGGCCGCCGCGTTGACAACCGCCTCGCCGGCGGCGCGAGGCATCGCTGTCGCCGCTGTGTTCCTCGCAAGTGCCGCGCTCTGTCTGCTCGGCTATCTCGCGCTTGCGGCGCCGGGACCGTGGTTCGGCGCCGCGCAAACGCTGCAATGGACTCCCAAGGAGCTCACGGTGACGCGCGGCATCGCGCAACCCGCGCGTGACGGACTCGTGATCACCGCTCCGGACGCGGCGCGTACCGTCGTCATTTCGGTCAACACGTCATTTCGTTCGCGGGACTACGCACTGATCGCTTGGGACGCTGCCGGCGTGCCCGATGACGTCGAGGCGACACTGCTTTGGTATAACGACTATGCCTCTTCGCGCATGTTCCGGCGCGCGCTGACGGTCGAAGCCGGTCGTATCGCGCCCGCATTCGTCGCTGAGAATCCCGGCTGGATCGGCCGGATCGGTGGCTTGGCGCTGGTGCTGCAGGGCAACTTCACCACACCGATCGTACTGCACGGCGCGGCGGCGAAGCCGATGAGCGCGACTCAAGTGCTCGCCGACCGACTCGGGGAATGGCTCGCATTCGAACCGTGGAACGGAACCTCGATCAATACGCTGACCGGCGGCGCGAACGCTCAGGATTTGCCCCTGCCTGCGCTTCTCGCGGCGATCGCGGGCGTGGCCGCATTGGCGTATGCCGCGCTGGCGCGATGGAAACCCCATTTTTTCGGACCTGTGCTCGGCGCCGGCATCGCGGGGCTGTTCGTGATCGCGTGGCTGATCATCGATGCGCGCTGGCAGTGGAACCTGCTGCGACAGGTGCGCTCGACGCACACGCAGTACGCCGGCAAAACCTGGCACCAGCGACACCTCGCCGCCGAGGACGGACCGGTGTTCGCGTTCATCGAGAAGGTGCGAGCCAAGCTGCCCGCGCCGCCGGCGCGCGTGTTCATGGTCGCCGACGCGCACTACTTCCGCGATCGCGGCGCGTATCACCTGTATCCGTACAACGTCTATTTCGATCCCTGGGCCAATTCGATGCCGCCACCCTCGGCGGTGCGGCCGGGGGACTATCTCGTCGTCTATCAGCGCCGGGGCGTGCAATACGACCCGTCGCAGCGGCGCCTGCGTTGGGACGGTTCCGCCCCCATCGACGCGGAATTGCTGCTGGTCGACACGGGTGCGGCACTGTTCCGGATGCGCTGAATGGAATACCTGGCGCTCGCATTCGGCTTGGCACTGCCTTGGCTCCTGGGGATCGCACTGCTGCTGGCGTTCGATTGGCCGCGACCCTCCGCCGACGCCGACGATGGCGGCAGGGCCGCCGGCGTTGCCGCGTTGCGCCTGGGCTATGGCTATTTCATCGGCGCGCTCGCGCTGACGCTGTGGATGCGCGCACTCTCCATCGCTGGTATCGGCTTCGGCCGCATCTCG
>DASXUA010000379.1:0-18846 GCA_036505095.1 Phycisphaerae bacterium | reverse complement strand
GCAAGCTGCGCGAAGTCGAATACGGCCCGCTCAGCGATCCCGACTTCCTCAAATCGATTTCGCCGATCTACAAGGTTGACAAAATCGACACGCCCCTCCTGATCGCCCATGGCCTGAACGATCCGCGCGTGCCCATCGGCGAGGCCCTGCAGATCGCCAACGAACTCCGCCGCCGCCACAAGCCGGTCGACCTGCTCATCTTCCCCGACGAAGGCCACGGCTTCGTCAAGGAAAAGAACCGCCTGCTCTACTACGACACGGCCGCGGCGTTCTTCGAAAGATATCTCCACGGATCCACCGGCACCGAGTAGTCCGCGGCAGTATGGCGCCATTCGGGCATGCCTGCGTTGAGGCTTGCAGGATCACTCAGGTGTTCTTCCCAAAGCTACACACGCGCCCTGGGCGGTGGTAGGCTGGGAAAACTTGGGTGTCTGTCTGACCAAGTCTCTGTCTTGAACAGCGGTTCCGCGCTCTCGTTCTTGCGACTATCGAGCGCGCTGCTGTAAGATACGTCTGCGCGCAACCCACCTCGGCTGCCGTCGCGATCCTTTCGCGCGCGCACCGGGCAACCGACATCGCGCGCAAGGAGGGTCTGCCATGTCACTGTTCGATAGCCACTACGGGCGTTTCACGGTTCCTCTGTTGGCGCTCTTATCGCTTACCGGAGCCTCGCGCGCCGATGTTTACTTCACGCACTTGGGTCCTGGCGGTGTGCCTCCACCGCCGCCCAATGCGGTCTACTCGGATTCGGTGGGTGCGCCTGGGCCGCAGCCGGCCGACATCTTCTTCTCCGCGGCGGCCCCGCCGGCGGACTTCGTCAACACCGGGAATTCGCGCAGTCACGACAACAACGGCGCCCAGGCCGTCGGAGGAGTGACCGTGCTTGGACTGCTTGCGGGCGACGTCATTGATGCCATTCAAATTCAACCATTCCCGTTTACATCCACTGACGTGCGGCTCGCGCCGGCATTCTATTTCTCGGTCAAGCCGGGAGCGGCCGGGCGCCCCGGCTCGGCTGTGGCGGCTGGCACACCAGCCAACGGAGCCGATGTCTTTCTGGCCGTCCTCGCGGGGCCCGGCGCCGCACCGGGCACCAATACCAAGGCGATCAACGCGATCGAAATGGGTTTGGCGCCCACCAATGACCTCAACGGGCTGGATGTGCAGACCTCCACGCCGACCACGCCCAACACGGCGCGCGTCTATTTCTCATTGGCGCCGGGATCGCCCTCCTTGGCGCTGATCCCGGACCCCTTCGGCGGATCCACCCCCACCGCTACGCCCGGCGATATCCTCACGGTTGTGCCGGGGTCCGGCAGTATCGTTGTCGCCATTCAGCACGAGGCCCTCGGGCTTGACGGCGACGACAATGTGGACGCGCTGGCATTTCTCGGCGGCGTTGACGCCAATGGCGATGGCGACTTCGCTGATGCCGGTGACATTCCACCCATCGTGTACTTTTCCGTCTCGCCTTCGACCACGGGCCTGCCGGGCACCCCGATCGCTGCGCAGGCGGCGGCGGGCGAGGCGGCCGGTGACATCTACATGGCGTCGCCGGGCGTCCTCGCAACGATCGCATCTGCAGGCGCGATATCCGCGATACCTCCGCTCGCACTAAGCAAGGTCGTCTTGGCTTACGACGAAGAAATGCTCGGCCTGGCACCCGGCGATGACTTGGACGCGCTGGACATCGCCAGGTTCACGCTTCCGACGGATCTTACTTTTGCGTCCGGGCCATTCGGCGGGACTTTTGGGCCGCCGCCGTTTCCACCGCCGCCCCCACCCCCTCCACCACCACCGCCGCCACCGGGGGGTCCGCCGGGTCAGGCCACCTGCTGCGGGCAAGCGAATTGCTTCTTTTTCGGCGACTATTGCTTCAAGAAATTCTGCATGTCACTTTCGCTCGTGAGTGCGGCCACCGGGCGGGTGCTGGCGCACGCAGTCTTCGACGGCCTCGTCGTCGTCCCAGGTTGCGGACCCGCCGCCGCAGCGGCAATCAATAATTTCCTGGCGGCCTTCTTCGCCGGTATTCCGCTTCCCGGCTGCGATGCCTTCACCGTCTGGCGCGGCATGAACGGGCAAGTTTACGTCACTCTCCCGCCGGGCAAGCTGTGGGCGCCGGGCATCTACCTGGTACTCACGGGTTGGACGAATGGCGTTGAGGGGTGTAGTTGGGAATGTTTCAGTTTCGGCGGCGACGGCAGCAATCCCGGCTACCTGGAATATCCGGGAGTGGCTGTCAAGTGGAAGCTGCGCGGCGGACTTAAGCCGCTGCACAACAACGGCCCGGTTGATCCGATGCTCCCATTCCACCACGGCGGACCGCTGGACCTCAGGCTTCCCGTCAACCCGGTCGACTTTACGGGGTATAACCTGAACCCGCCCCCGCAATTCCCGCCGCCGCCCGACCCCAACTTCCGCGACGTGATCGTCCAGATCGACTTCAATGAGACCATTGCCTCGGCCTCTGCCAAGATCGCCAACGCGGTCGTGACGCAGGCGCCGCCCTATCAGGCGCAGGTGGTCGACAACGGCGTGGATATCTTCCGGACGGACGTGTCGCCCGGACACGAGGTCATGCCCTTCTTGTTCTGCATGTTCAACGGTTCGACCATGCCCATTGTCGCGGGCTTCCGCGCGTTTCCAGATTGCAACAACAACAACGTCGATGACTTTGACGAGCTTCAGAGCGGCGCGCTGCACGACTTCAATTCCAACGGCGTTCCCGACGAGTGCGAGAACAATGATCTTTGCCCCTTTGCCGCAGCGTTATGTGAGGGTGCGACGCCGTTCAACAATGCCGGGGCGACCACGGACGGGCTGCAGGGCGCCTGCCCGCAGGCCTTCAATGATCTGTGGTTCCACTATGATTCGACGTGCAACGGCTTCGTGACGGTTGACACATGCGGAAGCACGGGAGACACGGTCCTGTATGCGTACAGCGGCTGCACGGCCGCCGGCAATTGCCCGGTCAGCGGCGAAATCGCCTGCAATGACGACTCGTGCGGATTGCAATCGTCGATCTCGTTTCCCGTGACGGCCGGTCAGTGCTACACGATCCGCGTGGGCGCCTTCAGCGACGGCGGTGGGGTCAGCGGCAATCTCAATTTGCAATGTGCCGCATGCAACACAACCTGCCCGCCCGGCGGCCTCAACGAGGCGGGCTTCGACCCGAACTGCGGTCTGCCGCCGAGCAGCCAGAGTAACTGCTGTTTCGCGCATGCGGGCACGGGTTGCGATAACGCTAACTGCCAGTCCATCGTGTGCGGCCTGGACCCGTTCTGCTGCAACACAATGTGGGACGCTGCCTGCGCCGCTGAGGCCGCCAGCATGTGCGGCTCGTTGTGCGCTGCCGCATCGGATCCAGATGGCGGCTGCAACGTAACGCCCAGCGCGTTCTTCTCGCCCAGCTTGCAGTGCGGCAGCGCCGTCTGCGGTAGTGCGGGCACCGCAAACAACACGCGCGACACTGACTGGTTCACGGTTACGGTCACTACCAACACGCAGCTTACCTGGAGCGGAACGGCCGCCTTCCCGCTGGCCATGTTCGTGCTGGACGCCAACTGCCCGCCGGCGATTCTCAATGCGAACACGGGCAACCCTTGCACCAGCGTGACGGCCAGCGCTTGCGTCGGCCCCGGCACCTATCATTTGGCTGCGGCGCCGAACGTCTTCAGCGGTGTGGCGTGCCCCGCGATATATGTGGCGACGCTCACCTGCGGACCCTGCGGTGGCGGGGGTCCGCCCGTCAACGATAACTGCGGCAACGCTACCGGGATCGGCAACGGCGCCGTTCCGTTCAACACGGTGGGATCCACTACGGATGGTCCGAGCCCGTGCGGTGGGTTGGCCGATGACATCTGGTACGCCTACACAGCGTCGAGCAACGGCACGTTGACGATCAACACGTGCGGCAGTTCCTATGACTCGGTGCTTGCGGTCTACAGCCCGTGCACCTGCCCGCCGGGCGCCGCCCTGGTCTGTAACGACGACTTCTGCGGCTTGCAATCGCAGGTGTCGTTGTCCGTGACGGCTGGTACTTGCTATCTGATTCAGGTCGGCGGCTTCAACGGCGCAACGGGTTCCGGCACACTCAATGTGATGGGGCCCTCGGCACCGCCAGTCATCGCGGCTGCCAACCCGCCCAACCTGCACTTGGATCCTCTGCAGCCCGGCCCAGGCGCGACGGTGGCGCAGGGGATCGGTGCGGCCGGAACGCCGGCGGAAGGGACGGTGACTTACGCACCGATCCGGGTGACGTTCACGGCCCCGCCCGCCCCGCCACCGAACGCGTGTAACGTGACGGTATCCTGCACCGGCGGCGCCTGCCCGATTGTCACGGGTGTGACCGCGGTCAACTCCACCACCTTCGACATCAGCCTCAGCGCGGCGATCCCGCCGCTACACTGCACGACCATCACGTTTGCCGGCGGGCAGAAGGTGCAGTACATCTCGCATCCGGGCAACCCCAACGGGGACGGCGCCGCCAACACGATCGACATATTGGCGATCGTGCTGGCCCTGAACAACGGCACGGCGAACCAGCCGGCGAATATTTCGAGGTACGACATCGATCGCAGTCACACGGGCGCCGCGCCGGTAAATACCTCGGATCTCCTGCGTGAGGTGCAGTTGCTGAACGGCACCGACACCGTGCAAGTGTACAACGGCACGACTCACGCGCCGTGCCCACCGTAAGCAACACGGCGATCACCACATGAGGGCCAACCATCCGGCAATGAGACACTGCGGCTGCACGCGTTCAGCGGCGCGCTCGTGAGGCTGCGGGAGCGTGGCCATGATTCGTTACGCACTTGTTGGAATCGCGGCGTTTGCTGCCGCGCTGGTGTGCCGGGCCAATAACGTTTTGATTCAGGTGACGGCCGATCCTCCGGCGAATGGCTCATCCTACGCGTGTGATGAAATCATTCGCGTTGCCGTGCGGCTCAATGACGAAACCACCGATGTCAACAGCTTGGAGCTAGCTCAGGTCGACCTGCGGCTGACGAACGCGATACTGGTCCCAGACTTCGATCCGGACGACACCACAAACCCGATCTTCGGGCCGATTGTTTTCGGCGGTGCACCACCCGGCGACGGCGAAACGCACGGTGCCGCTGCCGATGCCTACCCCGGTCCGCTCCTCCCGGGCTGTCCACAGAACTATCTGGTCGGATCGGCGCCGTCGTCCACCGGCGGCGGCACGATCTGTTTTTGGATACGGACCTCGACCAGCACGGCGCACCTTCTAAACCCGCCACGAGCCAGCCAGCCGGGACGCCTGTTCATCCAGTTCAAAATCCAGTTTCACCCCCTATGCGGCACAACCGTCGACGCACTGGGTCCGGCGCTCGATGACGGCTCATCAAGCGGTGCGTTCTTCCAGCAGGCCGGCACGAGCACAATGTGGTCAAATGGCGACGCAGACCTCGTGAACAACGTGGTGGCCGGTATCCTCAGCCTTCAAATTCTGACTCCGCCGGCTTGCCTGGTGTCCGCCAACCCACCGCTGAGCAGCCCCTATCTGGCCGGTGCGCAACCATTCCGGGACGTCCTGCAGAATTCGACGACGGCGCTAGCGCCGCAGGGCATCGGCGTGGTCGGCACGTCACCAGAAGGACCCGTCACATACGAAACGATCACCGTCACCTATTGCGGCTTCGGTCCACCCTCGCCGCCGCCCAGTCCGGCACAAATCGGAGTGATCTGCACGGATATCACCGGCAATGGACAGGCCGACTGCCCCAGCATCGTCGCTGTGATTGGCTGCCCATCTACTCCGTGCTATCACATCAGCTTGAGCGGGCCGCCCCCGCCGCGCGAGTGCATCACTTTCACGTTCGGTCATACTCCCGAAAAGCTGCAGTACCAGGTGCTCCCGGGTGATACGAACATGGACGGCCAGGTGAACACGCAGGACCTGCTCTGGCTCGTGCAGCGGGTGAACGACGGCACGGCCAACCTGCCGGCCAACCGCGCGCGTTACAACATCAATCGCAGCAATGACGCTACGGGCCCGGTCGTCAACACGCAGGATGTCCTGCGTCTGCTCCAGCTTCTGAACGGCACGAACGCCACACAGCCGTTCAATGGCGCGACGGTGGCGCCCTGCCCACCGTAGGTAGCCGGCCCGCGCCTGACGCTCGGCCTCAGGCTGACGGCCACGCCGCGCTCGGGCATACCTACCCGCTGCGCGTGAAGGCATACCACCCCGGCTACTGGTACTGCTTATGGCAGGCGGTGCAGGTGATGTTGATGCGCTTGGATAGCTCTTTGGCCTTGCCGAAATCACCGCTGGCCGCCGCGGCCGCCAGGTCGAGCGCGGCGCCGCGAACATCTTCGGCCCACTGGCGGTAGTCCGGCTTGTTCTTGTGCAGGCGGTTCACGTTGGCCAACTCGGCCAGCACCAGGGCCTCGTTGCGAATTTTCTCGGCCCGATCTTTTTGAGTCTCGTCGGCCAGGAACGAGTTGAGCCGCTCGAAGTGCAGGTCCTGCGCATACATCAGGCAGATGAGCGGCGCCACAGGCTTGAACTGTTCGCCAGCCGGACTCGCGTCGCCGCCGCCCTTCCCGGACACCACGGCGTAGCCCGCCCACAGCACCACTGCCATCGCAGCCATAGCCCAGCGTCGCTTCATGCGCATCCCCCCTCGGTCAAAGCAGCCATTTCATTCCGCAGCCAACAGGTTCTGGGTCAATTATAGGCACCGCCTCTGGCCTGACAGCCCGAGGAACGTCCAGGAGACAGTGGCGTGCTAAAACCTGGCCCCGATTCGACGGATCTGGGATGCGCCGGCGCCCTCGGACCTAGCGATTCAGAAGTCCTCCGGCAACTTGAAATCCGCGATGAAGAGTTGACTCGAGCCGTCGTCGCTGCGGCGCGAGGTCCACATCAGCTTCTGGCCATCGGGGCTGAAAACCGGCAAGACGTCCGGCTTGGGGTGAAACGTGATGCGCTCGCGGCGGAGCTTACCCGCCGCGGCGGTTGTCTCGACCCTGGACTCGCCGCGTCCCGCTTCGCGGGACCTGTCACGAAGCGACTGCCCGGCTTCGCCGGAGGCGGCGTGTCCAGGGTCGATCCGCAGCAGGTGCAGATCATAATTGCTGTGATGCGGTCCGCTGGAGGCGAACACGATCGTCCACCCGTTTGGATGCCAGTACGGGGCCCAGTTCACAACGCCCGGATCATCCGTAAGCTGGACCGGATTCGAGCCGTCGATGTCCATCATGAAGATTTGCAGATAGTCCTTCTCCTGCGGGTCCGCACGGTAAATAACGTGCTTGCCGTCGGGGGAGATGAAGGGCCCGCCGTTGTATACGTCCTTCGTCTCCGTGAGGCGCCGCACGCTGCTGCCGTCGGCGTTCATCAGATAGATTCCCATCGAACCGCTGCGATTGCTGGCGAAGGCGATCTGCTGGCCGTCGGGCGAGTAGGCCCCCTCGGCATCGTAGCCCTCGGCGTCGGTCAGCCGCTTGAGATGGGAACCGTCAAGATCGGCTTCGAAGATGTCCATGTAGGGGTTTTTCGTCCAGGTATAATTGCGCTTGCCGCCTTGCGAGCCCTGCGGGGGCGACGGATCATTCCCCTCGGCATCCAGCCGCGGGTCCAGATGCGAGGAGGCGAAGATGATCTTCTTTCCATCCGGACGAAAGTACGAGCAGGTGCATTCGCCGCGGCCGGTGCTGACCCGCTTGAGCGTGCCCGAGTCGAGTCCGAGCGTGTAAATCTGATAGTGTTGCTTGCCCGCCGGAACGGCTTGAAAAATGATGGTGCGGCCATCGGGCGCGAAGTAGCCTTCACCAGATTCCTGCAAGCCCATCTTCGAGAACGTCACCTGCCGAATGTTGCTGAGGTAGCGGGCCTCTTGCGCCTCGGGCGAGTCATCGGCCGCTGTTGGAGCAGGCGTCGGTGGCGAGCCAGGAGGCTCAGCCGCCAGCTCGAGTCCGGCCATCAGCAAAATGATGGCGGCAGCTAAGGATCGGCGGCATTCGATGTTGCCTGATAGTAAACGCCAAACGGCGCGCTCGCGCTTATTGAGCATGCGAATCTCCGAGATCATTCCGGTCCCACGCCGGAGTCGTGCTGCCAGCCCTCCTGCCCGACCAGGGGAACGAATCGGCAGGCCATCAGCGGTCGTTCGACCGTTCGGTGCGGTTTTTTTTCCACCGATACGAGGGTCTGCGCCCCCGTCTCTCCAACCGGCAACACCATGATACCACCGTCGCGCAATTGGCCCAGCAGCGTCGGCGGAATGGTCGGCGCGCCGGCGGTCACGATGATCCGGTCGAACGGAGCCGCCTCAGGTCGCAGATCCGTCGTGGCGGGCCAGCCGAGGGAACCGTCGCCGACGCGAAAGTTAATCTCAGCCAGCGCGCGCATGTCCGGCCGCTCGGCGGCTAATGAGCGGACGACCTGCTGCGCGGATTCCGACAACTCGGCCATGCGCTCGATGGTGTAGACGCGCAGTCCCAGCAGGGCCAGCAGCGAAGACTGGTAGCCCGACCCAGTGCCCACTTCCAGCACGGTTTGACCCGTCTCGGCATGCAGGGCCTCCATCATCGCGGCCACGATGTACGGTTGGCTGATGGTGGCGCCGCACCCAATCGGCAGGGCCTTGTCGACATACGCCTCCTGTGCGCACTCCGGCGGAACAAATCGCTCGCGTGGGACGCGCGTCAGTACCGCGAGCACTCGCGCGTCGGCAATGCCGCGGCCCGCGATCTGCTGCGCGACCATCTCGTGCCGCTCTAGTGCGAAGGGATCGGAAGCGTCGAAGGGAACAGCCACGGGTCACTGACTAGAGACTAGAAACTGGAAACTCGAAACCCGGCTCCAGTATCTGGTTTCCAGTCTCCAGTGTCTAGCCGCCAGTTGGCTGCTTGATCGCGGCTTCCATACGTCTCTTCAGTTCCGGGGGCGATACGTCTTCCTTGCGGGTGGCGATCCACCACTGATTGCCGCTGGGATCGCGCACGCCCGCGTTGCGATCGCCGTAGGGTTGGTCGGCGGGCGCGCGGACAGAAACACCGCCGGCCGTCAACGCCCGGTGGTAAACGGCGTCGGTATCGTCCACGTAGACATAGAGCATCGCCGGAATGGGCGCATGCGTGTTCTGCGGATCGCCCATCATCACCATTGAATCGCCGATCCGCACCTGAGCGTGCATGACGCTACCGTCAGGGCGCGCTTGACGTGCGATCTCCTCCGCGCCGAAAGCAGCTTTCAGGAAGTCGATCAGCTTCGGCACGCCCGGTACCGCCAGATAGGGCGTGACGCTGTGAAAACCATCGGGGATGGGTTTGATTGCCATATTCTTCTCCCGCGCGCCGCTACCTGGCGGCACGCTTCGCAAATCCCCGCTGGCGCAGTCATGCTCGCGAATCATCAACGATGTCGATGTAGGCACCGCAGTACGGGCAGCTCTGCACCGTGCCGCGTTGCGACGCGGGAAAGGATGCGGTGCGACCGCACTCTTCGCACCGCGCCGCGACGGGCGGCGCATTCGCATCCGCGGGCGTGGGTGTCCGGGCGCGCTCGGCCAGTAATGTTCGGGCGCGCTCGGCGACCGCCTCATCAACCACGCAAATCTCGATGCCGCGCGGTGCGAAGGCCGGCGTGGCATAGCCCAGCGCGCCGATGACGTTGGTGTCCTTCACGAACGTCTCAACGCCCTGCTGCTCCAGCCAGGCCGCCACCACGCGCGCCTCCTCGACGCTCCCCGCAGTATGCACAACCGGTAGATCACGGCCCATCCGAACCTCGTAGCTTATGCGAGACGCGCGCACCACGGCGTCCGCAGCGCAGAGCCGGTATGGTGCACATGTGTTGCTCCCCGGTCAATCCACAAAATAGAGCAATGACATGATGACGCTCGGGCCGCGCAGCGCGCCTTTGCCGCCGTTGCTCCAGTGAACACGTCCCGGACGGGTGCTGGCGTTTGCGCTTGCGGCGGCCTCCCTCTGGTGCCTGCTGGCCGAGATGCATGGGCGCTGAGCCGCAGGTGTATTTGTATGACGCGCAGCGCTGCCCTTGGATCGATCAGCTTCCGCCGGCACGGCATGGCTCTAACTCGGTTTGCAATTCCGTGGGGACGTTGATATCCGCCGGCGCGAGCAGCTTGCGCCTGGACATGTCAACAAAGACGTCAAGGCAACGCTGCAGCCAATCGCAGGCGCGCTGGCTTCTGGCGCCGCGCTCCTCGGCGGGCGTCGATTCGGCTT
The DNA here is from genome assembly GCA_036505095.1 of Phycisphaerae bacterium. Taxonomy (GTDB): domain Bacteria; phylum Planctomycetota; class Phycisphaerae; order UBA1845; family UBA1845; genus DASXUA01. The sequence goes on along the minus strand of DASXUA010000379.1, from coordinate 8,625 downwards.
TTGCGACGGCGCGCTCGTATTCGGCCATCTTGTACATCGCGACCCCCGACTGACGAAGCGCGTCGGCGCTGTCAGGGAACCGCGCGGCGCGCGACAGGCTGACATCCAAACAGCGCTGGAAGCTCTGGCGCGCAACGTCATGATGACCCAGCGTCAGCCGGGCCTCTCCCAGCCGCGTGAGCGTGATCGCCAGTTGGGCCTGGATGTCGTCGCTCGCCGGATCGATGCGCAGGATCGCATCGAAAATCTGCGCCGAGCGGTCCAGGTGCTCAGTCGCTTCGGCGGGCGTGCCGGTCTCTGACAGCAGGATTCCGATCCACTGGTGTGCGGTAGCGAGGTCGCGCTGCGCCACGAGGCTCTCGGGGTTGACCTCCAGCAGCGCCTCGAAGGTCGTGAGAACTCCGCGGTACAACTCCAAAGCCTCGGCTTTACGTCCCTGCGCGTAATGCACACCTGCAAGTTTGACGCGACTGACGGCCAGGCCGCGCTGCGCGCCCGGGTCCTCCGGGTGTGATGCGGCATCCGCTTCCGCGCGCTGCGACAGGCGCTCGTAATGACGCGAGGCCGCCTCAACGTCGCCGGCCGCCATCAACACGTTGCCGACGCGTTCAATTGAATTGGCCAGACCCGCCAACGCGACCGAATCGTCCGGGTACTCGGTCGCCAGACGCTCGGAGAGCGCAAGCGCGCGTTCATGGGTTCTCCGGCACGCATCACGATCGCCGACGGCGGCCAGCGCGTCGCCCAGCTTCTGCAGGGCCAACACCAGTGTGCGTTGCGTGCGAAGGTCGCGCGGCGTGACGGATTGAACGCGCTCCAGCAACGCGACGCACTTCCGATAGCTCGCGACGGCGCCACGATAGTCGCCGAGGTTGGATGTGCTGGTGTCCCCCTGCACGTCGCCGACCGTCATGTAGCCGGCCGCGATCTCGCGGCGAAGTTCCAGGTCGGCGGGTAACTCGGCGCTCAGTGCATCGAGGTATTTCAGACCGGTCTCGACGAGCAGGCGTCGGGCCTCGACCGTGCCCGGCAGGTACCGGATCTTCGGGTCAAAGTCGAAGATGAACGTACGCGCCAACTGACGCACCTGGCCCAAACGTTCCTCGGCCTGTAGCCGCAAGCGAGTCTGCCGGGCATACATGATGGCCAGCGCAACGGCGGAGACCGTAATCAGCGTCACGAAGGCGGCGGCGGTCGCGACCGCCACGCGATGGCGCGCCAACGCTTTTCGAAGCACGTACCAGCCGCTGTCGCGCTTGGCCTCGATGGGCTGGCCTGCCAGGTAGCGTTCTAAGTCACGGCCCAACTCACCGGCGGTTTCGTAGCGGCGCTGCGGTTCCTTGGCGAGCGCCTTCATCAGGATCGTCTCGAGCTCGTCGTCGATTTTGTGGGGCGAGGCGACTCGGCGCGGCAGCGCGGGCGCGGTCTCGGCAATGTGCCGTAGCACGCCGACCGTGTCGCCGTGCACGGGATACGGGAATGCGCCGACGAGGAACTGGTACAGCATCACGCCCAGCGCGTAGACGTCGCTGCGGACATCGATCGCGTCGGACCGGCCACGGGCCTGTTCCGGCGACATGTACGCCAAGGTGCCAGCCACCTGACCGCTGACCGTCAGCAGGCTGACTTCATCGCCGCCGGCGGGACGCGCCAAACCAAAGTCGAGGACGTGCGGCTCGCCGCCCGCGTCGACCAGAATGTTGGAAGGCTTCAGGTCGCGATGGATGACGCCGCGCTGATGGGCATAGTTAACCGCATCGCAGATGCGCCCGAAAAGGCGCAGCAATCCGCGCGCGTCGGCGTTTTGTCGAGTTGACGCCGCCAGGGTCTGGACGTGCTGGTCGAGCGCCCGACCGTCGACATACTCCATGGCCAGGTAGTGCGCGCCGCTGGGTGTGGCGCCAGAGTCGAACAGCGTAACGATGTTGGCATGCCGGAAACCGGCGACGATTTCGACCTCACGCTCGAAGCGCCGGCGGGCAGCGGAAGAGGCCAGAGTACCTTCGCGCAGCAGCTTAAGCGCCACCATGCGCTTCGTGGATTTCTGCAGCGCGCGGTACACCACGCCCTGCCCGCCACGGCCCAACTCGGCGAGAACTTCGTAACCGGCGACCGCGTCCGGAGCCAGCCCGCCGGCGCGGCCGTCAAATTCGGCCAGGCGGTCCGCCGGAGGCGCGCCGATGCCGCGCAACTGCGCGATCCAGGTATCGTGCTCTACAACCATGCGCCGGTCGCGCTGCCTGCACGCCGGGCAGGCCGACAGGTGCGCGCGGATTTCCGCATGGGCATCGGCCCCAAGCTCCTGCGCGTGATAGCCGAGCAGTTCTTCTTCGTTCGGGCAGCCGTCGCGCACGTCAGGAGCCTTCGCTTTCGCCGGTCAGCTCGCGCATGCGCTGAGCCACCTTGCGGGTCACGCGCCATTTGATCGTGTACACGTTATTCGCCGTCAGATTCAGCTCCCGACATACTTCATCCAGCGGCTTCTGTTCAATCACATAGGCCTCGAACGCCCGGTACGTCGTCGGGTCGATCTCCGCCTGCAGCTCGCGCAAGCAGTGCCACAGGTGCTCCTCGAGCCACGTGTGGTCGAAGGCTTCCTCGGGCGAGACGGCCGACTGCTGGGCGATCTCGAACACGGACGTGTCGCCCTGCCGCTCGTGACGATCGCGCAGCAGGTTGTGCACGCGATTGTTGACCAGGGTGCGCAGCCAGGACTTGAACCGGCCGCGGCGCGGGTCGTAGTCGAACGTGCCGATGTGCGTCGAGATCACGGTGAGGCAATGCTGCGTCACGTCCTCCGCGTCGGCGTGCGCCAGCCCGCGGCGGCGCGCGAAGCGATACAATATCGGACGATAGAGCGTGTCGAACGTTCGCCAGGCGTCGGCGTCGGACCGGTCCTTGAGCCGCAGCAACAGACTCGGTCTGGTGGTATCCACGGCCGGGGCGTGCCTCCGCCGGCAGTGTATCGACCCAGACCTTGCCCATCAAAGTGTTCCCCAAGCTATTGCGCACAAGTTGCCCGCACCACCGGCGAAGCCCGCGCTGTGACTCCGCTCAATTCGCTGTACACACCCTGGCACCAAATCTCACAAGAGCGAGGTGTGAGATATGCCAGCCAGCCGTGTACCTCAGGCAGATGGCTCTTCGGTTCTCAATTTTCGAGAGGGCGGGCATGAAAACGCAATCGACACTGCGGATGGCCGTTGTGATCGGGGTCTGTGTGGTGGGGCTGGTCGGCTGTGCGGTATCGCTCGACCCGGGCGGCGCGGGGCGCGGCCCGTCCGCAAGCTTCACGATCGGGGGCCGCACCTTCACGTTTTCGCTGGGACCGGTCGGGATTTTCGAGACGACCGCGGGCGTGCCTGCGCGCCAGGCGGGCGTGATTCCGCTCTTCAATCAGCCGGCCGCGGACCGCCCGACTGCGGGCGAGATCCGGCTGGACGCACAGCGCGTGCAGGCAATCCCGCTCGCGAGCCCCAGGTCCCGGGCGGCGCTGCAGGCCATCGCCGGAACGGCGCGCGTCGCCGTCCGTATCGGTGACGCCGATTCGACCGATCCGTGCGCTGACGGAATCGCTGTCGGCTCCTTCGATCTGACCTTCGCCAACGGCGCGGTGGCCGTCGATCGCACCGCGCTGGCGCTGCCGGCGAACGCGTTGGCGCTGGTGGTCTCGGGCCGTTTTACGATCTGCCTCGAAGTGACGGCCAGCGTCAGCGCGCGGATCACGATCAGCGAAATGAGCTGCACGTTCGGGCCCGCCGCCGGTCCGGCGAACGGGAACGTCAACAGCATACGCAACTCGAACGCCAACACGGGCGGTCCGGCTAACGTCAACGCCAACACCGCTGCTAATGTCAACGCAAACGTCAACGTAAACGTGAACAGCCCAACGCCGCCTCCGGGGTTCGCGACGGCGCCGGTCCTGCACCGTGGTTCGGAGCAGCTTGTCGCCGGACCGGACGTCGACCCCGCCCAGAGCCTTCAGACGCCAGCGGGCTATGCCGTGGTCGACACGGCTCTGAGCGGCGACGGCCAGCGCGTGTGGTCTGTACTCCTCGACGAGTTTCCCGAGCCTGGCCAGCCGCAGCAGCAGCTCTGGGTGGTGAACACCGATGGCTCCGGCGGACAGCGCTCCGCGCTGAACACGAGCGATCTGCGCGGCCTGCTCTCCGTCGCGACCAACCTCGACGGCTCCATCGCCATCGCCGAAAGCGGCTTCGACTCGTCCGCGTTCCTGCGGGCCGCGCCCGGCGCAGCCGCGACGCTGCTCCTGGACACGGCTGCGCTGGGCCAGGGCGGCTGCGCCCGGGGCTCGACGCGGCTGACCGACGACGGCAGCCAGTTCCTCTATCGCAGCCACTGCAATGCGACGCTGTATCGCGTAGACCTCGGGGCAGGCGGCGCGATGCCGCTGCCGATCGTGACGGCCGCGGTGCTCGTGAATGCCAACGGCGCGGCCGCGCGGACGCTTTACGAATTCGATATGAGCAGCGACGGCAGCACGTGGGTGCTTGAGGCGGAGATCTTTGACTTTTCCGTCAATACGCTCTTCCTCCACCTTGTGCATAGTTCCGGACTGGGAACACCGACGCAGTTCGAGGATCTGCCCTTCGACACCCGCCCGCTTCGCAATGTGAACATGACTGACGACGGGTCGCTGATCGGCTATTGCATAGGCCCAGCCATGCTCGGGCAGCCCGGCCTCTGCCATCTGCAGGCACCGGGTAGCAGCACGCGGATCGACATCACCGACGGACGCACGGCGCTGGGCGAGCTGATACTGGCCGATGACGGGAATGCCTACTATGCGCGCACCAACAACGAATCCTCCGGCGGCTACGGATTCCTGGAAGACGTTGGCCCGGCCAATCGCCGCGCCTGCGGGACGACGCGCTTTTCCGGAGTCGCCGCACCGGCCTTTGTGAACGTGCAGATGAGCGATGACGGGGTGGTGCTGGCTTCGGCCGTTCCGGGAGGAGTGTATGTGCTGCACGATGGGCTCGACGGCCTGCCCGGTTTCCCGTCGATCGATCAGATCTCCTATCGATACGAGGGCGATATGTCACTGGTTGTACGCGCCGAGGTCACCGCTCCGACGGGCGTAGAGCGCATTTACGTGCTCCCGCTCTATCAAGGCCTGGAGCCGACCATCGCGCTGCCCGAGAATCAGAACCCATTCTTCGACGACCGCAGCGGCGGCGGCGTGAACCTCTCGACCACGTTCACCGAAGTCGCAGGGTCACCCGGCGTCTGGGAGCGCACGCTCGATCTGTGCAATGGTCTGGGACAGTGCAAGCGCAACCTGATCACGAGCGACTTCCGGCTGCGCATCATCGTGGTCGATGCCACCGGCACGCGGACCGTCTTCCAGGATTTCACTCCGCTCCCTTAGCCCGCCGTGTTGGATTTGAGTCCGATCTTACGCGCCGGTGAACGCGGACTGAAACACACCGGCGTCGCGCAGGTCGACATCGCCGTCGTCATTAAGATCGGCGCCGTCGCATCCGGGCAGGATGCCGCCGCCGGGACCCGTAAGGCAGCCGCGAAGCACGGCATAGTCGGTCAAGTCCACGTCGCCATCGCCACTTTCAGGGTCGGGTCGTATGGTGGCGGGCGCGCTGCGATCCGTGGGCGGCGCTGCGCTTGCCCACGGCTACGCCATGTGAGCCCGTCGGGCTGAATTGGCCTGAAACGCAGATGGCTGAATTCTCCGAAGCGCAGATAGTTGGTACATTCAACCCGAAGGGTTGAAAAGGCGTAGCCAGGGGCATTCGCCACCGGGACAACGGCCGCATATGAATTCCCAGAGCGCGACGCCATGCTGAACCGGGGGCTGCCGTGAGCAAGTCCCGTATTCTGGGGGGTCATGTACGGGGAGATCAGCGCGAAGCTGCGATACCGATACGCGCCATCCGCGCGGGCGAGAGCGACGTGTGCGAGCGGATACTGCGCGCTCTGCCGGAATGGTTCGGCATCGAGAGCGCGCTGGTGCAATACGTGGGCGATGCGCAGCGCCTGCCGACGTGGGTGGCCGAGCTGGACGGCCGGCCGGCTGGCTTCATCACGCTGCGGCAGCACTTTTCACGCGCAGCGGAGATTCATTGCATGGCCGTCGTGCCAGAATTGCATCGCCGCGGTATTGGGCGGGCACTTGTGGAATACGTCGTGGCCGAATGCCGCAAGCTCAACGTGGCTTACTTACAGGTCAAGACCTTGGGGCCCGCGCGCCCACACGAGCCGTACGCGCGCACGCGGGCATTTTATGAAGCGCTCGGCTTTCTGCCGCTGGAAGAGTTCCCCAAGCTCTGGCCGGGGAATCCCGCGCTACTGCTCGTGAGGTACGTGGGATGATTATGAGCCCGCCAACAAGATGATCCCTCAGTCTCAGAAACTTCCTGAACCGTTGTCCCACTCCTTTCTGGGCATTGATGTGGGTACCGGCAGCGCCCGCGCCGGAATCTTCGACCACACCGGGCAGATGCTGGCGAGCGCGGCGCGCGAGATTCAAATCTGGCGGCCGCAGACCGATTTCGTCGAACAGTCATCCGAAGATATCTGGCGGGCGGTTTGCGCGGCCGTCCGTGAAGCTGTGCAACAGGCGCATCTGCGACCCGAGCACATCCGCGGAGTTGGTTTCGACGCGACCTGCTCACTCGTAGCCCTCGATAGTGCCGACCAGCCGGTAAGCGTGAGTCCCACGGGACGCGATGAGCAGAACATCATTGTCTGGATGGATCACCGCGCGATTGACCAGGCCAACCGGATCAACGCGACGCAACACGCAGTGCTCAAGTACGTCGGCGGAGTGATCTCGCCTGAAATGCAATCCCCCAAGCTGCTGTGGGTCAAGGAAAACCTGCCCAAGAGCTGGCGGCGCGTCGGACGTTTCCTTGATCTGCCCGATTTCCTCACGTACCGCGCGACCGGTAACGAGGCGCGCTCGCTGTGTACGACGGTCTGCAAGTGGACCTATCAGGGTCACAAAACGCCGACCATCTCCGGCAGCGCAGGAGCTTGGGATGCTTCGTACTGGCAAGCCATCGGGCTGCGCGAGGTGGCCGACGAGGGCTATGCGCGCATCGGCCGAGTCGTACGGCCGATGGGTGAGCCGGTTGGTAACGGGCTCACGCCGCAGGCTGCCCAAGAACTGGGCCTTTCGCCCGGGACGCCGGTGGGCGTGTCGATCATCGATGCCCACGCGGGCGGGCTGGGCGTACTCGGCGCGCCGTTGGATAGCGCGCGTGCGGTGACTCTCGCGCAGCTTGAGTCGCGCCTGGCGCTGATCGGCGGCACTTCAAGCTGCCACATGGCGGTCTCGCGGGAAGCGCTGTTCGTTCCCGGCATCTGGGGGCCGTACTTCTCGGCCATGATTCCCGGCATGTGGCTGACCGAGGGCGGGCAATCAGCTACCGGCGCGCTGATCGATCACATCATTCATTCGCACGCCCGTGCGGCCGAGCTGCTGGCCGAAGCGCGCACCAGCGGGCGCAGCGTTTACGAATTGCTCAATGCGCGGCTGGAGCGCCTCGCGGCCGATGCCCCCTTTCCGGCCGCGTTGACGCGTGAACTGCACGTGCTGCCCTACTTCCATGGCAACCGCTCGCCGCGCGCCGACGCCATGCTGCGTGGGATGATTTCCGGCTTGCGACTATCCGACGCGGTTGACGACTTGGCGCTGCTGTATCTTGCGACGATCCAGGCGATCGCCCACGGCACGCGGCACATCATCGATACGCTGAATGCGCACGGCTATCGCATCGATACGATCTTTGCCTGCGGCGGAGGCACGAAGAACCCGGTCTTTCTGCGGGAGCACGCCGACGCCACTGGCTGCCGAATCGTGCTGCCGGCCGAGCCCGAGGCCGTTCTGCTGGGCGCGAGTATCCTCGGTGCGGTGGCCGCCGGCCGTTTTGAGTCTCTGCTCTCCGGCATGGGCGCCATGAATCGCAACGGCGTCGCGCACATACCCACGGGCGGCGCCGTCGCCGAATACCATGCCGGGAAGCACCTCATTTTTCAGCGCATGCACGACGACCAGATCGCCTATCGCGAACTGCTGCCCACGCAATCGCAAAATCCCGTTGCGAATTGGCTGTCCGGGAATCAGTCGATTTAGCGCTCCCCCCGCACGGCCAAATCTAGCCGGTTGGCCACATGTAGCCAATTATGTGACAGCTCCAACGCCGTGAGGTGGCCAATAGCAGGGCCACGTCATGTCATGCCGACACTGGCTATAAATTTAATCAGATTAATGACTTATGTTTCAACGACGAGCGGATCGCCGCCTCCTAGATGTATTTTCAGACGATTGGCGCCGCGTTTGCTACTGTTGTTGTCGAGATTGGCGGTAAAGGGTTGTGCCGTATCCATTTAGAGGACGTTCACTACCTCCGTAACTTACGCGTCGTATGTGGTTGAGGGCCGCGCGCCACTGCCGCACTCGCCGCTTACCTCTAAGGCCGTCAGGAAAGAGAATCGGCACTTTCCCCCTCCCGGAATGGCACCGCCGTCCGGCTATGGCGGGCTCCGGTCTTTTGCGGAATGCGCGAGCCCGGAGCCCCGCCATGGATTTCCGGTTGTATCCCCCGCTTGAATCTGCGCCCGCTCTTCGTTTTCAGCGCTTCC
>DASXUA010000378.1:0-3126 GCA_036505095.1 Phycisphaerae bacterium | reverse complement strand
CGGGGCTATCGCTGCGTTATTCGCTCGGCGGCGCGAGCGTCTGCCTCAGCCGCTGCAATGCCAGCTTCAAATGACTGCGGCAACTCTCCTGGGAGATCCCCAAAATCGCGGCGACATCCGCGTACTCCAGCTCCATCAATTTTCGGAGTGTGACCACGGCTGCCTGTTTGGCCGGCAAAGCGGCGATGGCGGCATGCAGGCGCTGCACTTCCGGCGGCGGGCGCGCCTCCTCGACTGCGGCGGCTTTCAGCCGCGCGACATCCGGGAGCTTGCCGGCGCGCGTGTGCGCGCGCCGCAGATGATCGATCGCCAGTCGCACGGCCGTCTGCGTCGCGAACGCCCGCTCGTCCCGCACCGGCGAGCCATTCGAGCGTGCGGCCAACATCTTCAGCAGCGCGTCGTGAGCGACATCCTCGGCGTCCGGCTGGCGGCGCAGGAGCCGCAGCGCCACGGACACAATCTGCCGGCGAAGCTCCTCCACATCGCACTCACAAAGCCGCCGCAACGACCGGATGGATCACACTCTACCTGATAGACGGGCGAACCAGCGAATTGTGAAATGCGGGGGCGGCGAGCGTCCCGCCAGCCTGTTTGAACGTCGCCACGCGTCCGCGTGGGACGGCTGCACACAAAACGCCGGCAGGATGCCGGCGCTACGGGCCGGCAAGTCGCCAGGGCGACTCGCTGCGGCGAGATGCCGGCGCTACGGGCGGGCGAGACGCCCGCCCCCCATGCATGCCGTCATTTGGCGACCGGCTCGACGCGCACGACCGACTTGATCTTCGCCAGCTCTTCGAGCTTGCGTACATCGATCGTGCCGATCACCAGCCGCACGGCCTTGCTCTCACCAGTTTGCTCGAAGCCGAGGTCCTTGAGTGCCTTGAGCGTTTCATCCGCCGTGTCTGCGAGATAAATCATCACGTCGACGCGATACTTGCTGACGCGGACCTTGCCGACGGTCAGATCACCGTCTTTGCCTTCGGATTCGACCTTGCTGGCCAACGCGCGCAACGGCTCGGCCAGCACTGGTTCAGGCGTTGCCGCGCGGGGAACGCTTTCGTCCAAGCCGTTGAGCGCATCGACCGATCCATGGCGCGAAGGCGGCGGTTCAGCCGGTTCCTCGCGTGCCGCGCGCTGCAGTTGGGCGGGGGGAGCGACACCGCCTGCGGCAGCGCCCGGACCGCCTCCACCGCCGCCCCTGGGTCCCGAGAATGTGTATTTCGCGGGTGCTGACTTGAGTGCCATGATCGTGGTGCCGGCCTGCCCGAACACACTCTCATAGCTCACGCCTTCGGGCATCTCGACCGGAACGGATATCGTCGTCAGTTCACCGCCGACCGTGATCCGCATTTCCTCGACCGCCACGAAGCTGGTGAACTGCGTCATCAGACGATACTCCACGCCCAGCGACGTGATCGCCTCGCGCAGCTCCGGCGATAGCGTGCCGCGCTGTAGCCCGGTCATGTCGTGGGCTATGAGGTCGGCGACCTTGGAGCGCGCCCAAAGCAAGGCCAGTGCTTCATGCGCGTTTTGCGCCTCGCTCGGTTCAAGCTTGATCTGCCGCTCGAAATCGCCGGCCGGCGTGCGGCCCCGCAGCGTGATAGTACCCTCGGGCACCGTCGCCAGTCGCGCGTGCAGCATGAGCGGCTTGGCGCTGAAGAGGTCGGGGATCGCGCGCGGATAGGCTTCGAGGGCCGGCAGGCCGCCCCAATCTACGGTGATGTCAGTCAGCAGCGGAGCGTCGATGCGCTGCCGGAAGCGCTCGACTGCGGTGTCCGACTGACTCGCCAGCGTCACGTATTCGACCTCTCCGCGCCCGGCTTGCGCCATGCCATCCAGCAGAAAGCGGTTCACCGAGTTGCCGATCCCGAAGGCGAACACGCGCGTCGTCGCGGCGTTCTTCTTGATGGCATCGATGATCTCGAAGTCATTCCCGACGTAGCCGTCTGTCATGAAGCACACGACGCGGATCGGCGCAACTCCACTTCCAGGAGCCGGCGCGGTCTGAATCAGCGCGGCATTGATGGCCTCCATCATTTCCGTGCCGCCGCCGCCTGAACGTGAGGCCAGGAACTCCTGCGCCGCCTTGCGGTTCTCGGAAGTGCTCGGCCGGGGCTTATCCCACAGAATGCGCGTGTCGCCGGAGAAGGTGATCAGATTGAACGTGTCGCCCGGCCGCAGGGCGTCAATCGCCTTGGCCATGACCGCTTTGGCCTTCTCGATGGGAAAGCCGCTCATCGAACCCGACGTATCCAGCACGAAGACGACCTCGCGCGGCATGATCTGCGCGGCCGCGGCGCGCTGTGGCGGCTGCAGGATGAGGGTCACGAACGAGCCGCGCGCGTCCGAATGCGTCAGGACCGCATCGCCGATCTGGTCCGTGCCCGTGCGATACCGCAGGATGAAATCCTTGTTCGGAATCTCGACCTCGTTCTTGAGCGAAACCGTCACACGGCCCGGGCAGAGTTCGTTCACGAGGACCTCGTGCAACTCGCTCTTAACGTCCACCAGCGGCAGGCCGGCGTCGATGTTGACTTTCACACTGATATCATGGCCCGCCCGGAAGCCCGGCAGCGCAGGGCGCGGACTGATCTTCGACGCATCGGGAACTTCGCTGGTGTCGGGCGACCAGCCGCTGCCCTGCTGACCGCTCGGCGTGCCCGGCATATACCGCGGCCCGACCACCATCGGGAAAACGAACTCGAACTGTCCGTCCTCGTATTTGAGCGTCTCGACATAGCTGATCTCGATGTCGATCTGCACGCCCGGCTCGATGTTGGCCAGCGACTGCGTGAAGATGTTGGGCCGCTCCTGATCGAGCAGGCCGGTGACGTGCCCGGCCGCCTTGGCCCGCTCGTAGATTTCGCGCGCCTCGCCGCGCGGCTTGATCTGCCCGACGATGCGCCGCCCGCCGACCACCATGACCATCTCATCGACGGCCGCGTCCTGCGGCAGCGGGAAGACGTAGATGGCCTCGATCTTCCTGTCCAGCGGATTGGTGAACGTCTGCTTGACGCGCGTCCGCCCGACGAAACCCGCAATGTCCGCCTGCACGTCCGTATGCGTCAGCGGGCAAACGCCCGTCACCGGCCCATTCGGCTGTACCATCCGCAGCTCGCCGCCGCG
>DASXUA010000377.1:0-8151 GCA_036505095.1 Phycisphaerae bacterium | reverse complement strand
AGGCACGGCTGACAGAACGTCGGAGTGGTCGCGGCGGTACTGGGCAGCCCGGTCGACCAACTCGCTGAGGACAGAATCAGCCGAGGCTTTCTGAGCTGCATCCAGACGGTAATCCTGGGCGAATTGTCGCACGTAAACATGCCAGGTGGTTTCGTCCCAGGGTAACAGGTGGGTGTTGTCGCGCGCCGGCCCCGAGACAACGCCGGTGCCAGACTTTTGATCGGCGCCGAGGCCGCTGCCATTTTGAATGGGGTCGTCTTCCATGCCCCAGTCTTGCGGCTGCCAGTGACCCTTGGCCCATTCCGGCCGCAGCTTCTCGACGTATTGCATCCGACGGTCAAAGCTGGACCAGTCGCGCTCCAATGTGGCGCGCTGCTCGGGCGTCATGTCGGCCGCCACTTGCTCGGTGATGCGCCGGGCGCTGCTGAAACCATCGCTGAGCAGCGGCTCGCTCTCGGACGCCCAGCGGGCAACTTGTTCGGGGGTGAACGGCTCGCCGCGCGTGCGGGCGCCCATGATGCCGCGCGTATGATCGATGATCGTGCGAGCGTGCTTCACGAAGAAGGTCAGCGACTCCTGGTAGATCAGGTTTTCCATGCGCTGCTTTTGGTCGGGGGTGAGGTGATAGCGGTCGGTGAGCCGGTTGCTGAGTGTTTCCCAGCGCCCGGAGACCTCCCAGGGTGGGATCTGATTCAGTTCGTCCATGAGCTGCAGCGCGAATTGATCGGCTTCATCCTTCCAGCCATTGCGCTCCCATAGTCTGTGCGTGGCGGCGCGCGCGCGGGCGGCCTCGAGCGACCAGTCGCCGAAGCCATTTTTCATTTCCTCGCCGACGCGGTCGAGCTCCCGCCACGGCGGATCTGCGACTTTTTCGAGCAGCTCCTCGGGCGGAGGTCCAACAGCCCCGATCCCGCGCGCCGCGGTGACTAGGAAGGTGATAGCGCAGATGACGGCGTGGCGAATCGCGGGCATTCGGCGAATGACCTCCGACGAACGGATTCTACAGGGCCTGTCACGAGCGGACAAACCGTGTGGCATGTTTTCGCAGGGCGCAGGGCCACCGGGCTCAAGCCGGGAAGCCATGCCACACCGACGCTATGAAACACGATCAGCGGGTGGCGGCGCCGGTGCGATAGGTGCGGAACTGGCGCGTGGTGTAGTCGTGCGAGAAGGGCCAGAGGGCCTGGTAATCGTTGAAGTATTCTTCGTAGTAGATGGTTTCGCCCAGGCCGAACGCGGATGCTGTGGACGGCCAATCGCTGCGGTAGATCAGACCGTCGGGTGACAATTCGCCCGGCCGCGCGTCGAACAGCAGCGCGGGGCCTGGCGCAGCGGGGAACTCGGGGAAACCCTCCAGATCGCGCGACGATCCGGGACACGCTAGCCCGCACGCGGGCGCGCGAGTCCCGGACGACCGGCACGCGGCTGCGGCGACCGCGCACGCCAGCACGGCTACACCCGCTATGGTGCGCTTCATGTTCCGCCTCCTCCAACAGAGTTTAGGGCCGCGACAACCACGATTCCACGTCTGACAGGCCTGGGGTTTAAGGTGGCGGATTGGCACCGGCATTATCGGAATGTTAGCATGCCGCCGCGCGGGAGAGCTGAGCCCGCCCCGCTGCGGCGGATCTCCGACTCGCCCCACCACGGCGGGTCTTCGACACGGCGAGTCTTCGACACGGCGGATCTGCGACATGTCCCAGGCCGGGGCGATGGACACCTGCTGGAACTGCGGAGCGACGGTTCCGCAAGACGCGGCGCGCTGCCCGAACTGCCGGGCGGCGTTGCCGGGCGATCAGCCGGTGAAGCTGCATCCGGCGTCGAACCGGGTGCTGCGCGGCATCGCCTGGGGGATGCTGATCCTTTTAGCGAGCGGCGCGATCGTCGCGCTGCTGTACCTGCTGCTCGGCTGACCGCGCGCCAGCGGCCGTGAGCGAGTTGGCGATTGTGTGAGAGTTTTCGCAAGAACGGCGGATGCCAACAGCAACGGGCACTGGGACACGGGCGAGACGCGCTACATGGAATTCGCGTACGACGCGCTGGGCAAACGGATCGAAACGGCCGACTGGACGGTCGCCAGCAATCCGCCCAAGCGCACGCGCTTCATCTACGATGGCCAGGTCGTGCTCGCCGAAATTGACTCGGTCGCCAACCCGCGGCGCTGGTTCGTCCACGGGACGACCTACATCGACGAGCACATAATGGTGTACGACGCAGTCAGCGGGGCGCAGCACTATTATCTGCTCAAGGAGTTGTACAGCGTCGCCGGACTGGCGGACGATAGCGGCCGCCTCGTCGAGGCCTACCGCTACGACGCTTATGGCAAGGTGCATATTTTCAAGCCCGACACCGCGGCCGGCGACAGCGATAATGACAAAGACGTCGATTTGGCGGATTTCGCGGCGTTCGCCAACTGCTTAAACGTGGATACGTCGCAGGATCCAAGCTGCGATTTCGCCGATGCGCGCGATGATGACCTGATCACGCTTGATGACTATGCCAGCATTTTCCCGTGTCAGACCGGTGCTTATCCGCCGATCGTGGCCGGCGGCGATTATGACCAGGATAACGATGTCGACTCCGATGATCTGAGCCAGTTCATGACCTGCTGGCTCAACCCGCCGCCGTCCAGCGCCTGCCTTACTCATTTCGACTTCGACGGCAATGGCGCCATCGACATCGACGACTACGGCACGATGCTCGGCCTGCTCAACCCATCAACGCCAGCTTGCTTCGTGCCTGCGAATACCAGCACGGCAAATCCGTACTTCTTCACCGGGCAGCCGCTTGACTGGATCACTTTCTCCGTTCCGGGCGAGCCTTACCAGCTGAGCGATTACCGTGCGCGCTATTACGCGGCTTCCGATGGGCGCTTCATGCAGCGCGACCCGCTGGATTACGAGTACGACGCAAACCTGTACGCCTACGTCGGTTGTGCGCCGAATACCTGGCTGGACCCAATGGGATTCGGGCCTCTCGGTATCCCGCCCGTGCCCTGGCCCGGGAAGCCCAAACCCGGGAAGCCAAAGCCACCAAAGCCTAAGCCGCCCGTTCCCGGCTCCAAGGAGGATCCAGTCGATATCACGGCAGACGTAGAAGAATTGATGCGTGAGGGTATCGAGAACGAAGCTGGGACCTGCTTTCGGGTAAATCCGCGTGCCGACTTAGATTTCAAGGTCATGATTACTCGGATCGACGCCGGGTGTCAGAAGAGCAAAGAAGAGCTGGAGAAAGCGCTACAGGGGCTCGTTGATCTCGGAAAGACTCTGTTTTGGTTCAGTGGCTATGAGAAGCAGTGTGAAAAGGGTTGCTGCCAAGACAAGAAGCCATGGCCGCGCCAGCACTACTGCCTGCGTCTGACGAAGAAAGACGTGTCTTTGGAGTACGTGGTCCTTCCGAAACCCGGGCCTAACGAGAACGGTTGCACGGGTGACCTGACAGTCAATGCGTGCCTGGAGATGGACGGCTGGCGCGGGCGCTGCGTTGGAGGCACAACCACCAAACCCGGCAAGGTGTCGCCAGATGAGTAAACAGATACGAATGATCAGCTCACGTGTCCGCTCGCGACTCTGTGCGCACCGCGCTCACTGGCACGGCAACGTCGGAGTCGGATTGGCGCTGCTCCTCCTTGAACTGTCGTGCGTTTCGGGTGGCGCTCGCCCACAGTTCGGCGTCGCGACCGGGGACCAGGGGGACGTTGCGTCCCTGATTCAGCGACTCGCCATACCCTACGTGGATGCCCTCGATCACATAGTACCTGGACGCGATGCCCGGGCGACGGCGCTGCTTACTAAGATCCAGTGCATAAACGGAAAGACAATGTCATGCTGCAGCGGCACGCGCGCCCTCAAATTCGCGGTGTACCTATGCGATGCTCATGCAACGGAGGCGCAAGACTCGCCGCGCCCCGGGCTCGCCTACTTGAGCCACAAGATGGGCGAACCGCTACAATTGTTTAGCATCTCGCTGTTTGAACAGGCGGTCGCGCGCGATGCGCTCAACCTCTACCAAATTCTGGTGTTTTCTGGAGCCAACGCTGGCAGCCGCGTGGGCCTGCGCGTGTTCGCTATGCAGTGGCAATCCGATAAGTGGCACATTGGGGAGGTGTATGATTATGACTCCGCCGTTTTTGTGAACGGCGGCATTGAATTGAGTAGAGCCGATCAACCGGGACGCTGTGATGTCGGCTGTGACTTCCACGATTGTGAATAGCCGTGCAGCGCGGGTCGAGCAGCGCGCTTTCTGTGCGTGGGACATGGGACCGAACTGCCGCGCCAAGCGCACGCGCTTCATGTATGCCGCTCCCTCTCCCTCGCAGGGAGAGGATCCGGGTGAGGGTTACGTCGTGCTGGCCGAGATCGACTCGGTCGCCAATCCGCGGCGCTGGTTTGTCCACGGGCCGACCTACATCGACGAGCACGTGCTGGTGCACGATGCGGTCACGGGCTACGAGCACTTCTATCTGCTCAAGGAGCTGTACAGCGTGGCGGGCCTGGCCAACAGCGCGGGGGATCTGGCGGAGGCTTATCGCTACGATGCGTACGGCAAGGTACACATCTTCAAAAAGGACAACGCCGCGGGCGACAGCGATTCCGACAAGGACGTGGACCTGGCCGACTTCGCGGCGTTCGCCAACTGCTTCAACGTCGATACCTCGCAGGACCCGAGCTGCGACTGGGCCGATGCGCGCGATGACGACCTGATTACGCTCGACGATTACGCCAGCATTTTCCCCTGCCAAACCGGGGCGTACCCGCCGATCGTGGCCGACGGCGATTACGACCAGGATAGCGACGTCGATTCGGACGATTTGAATCAGTTCATGACCTGCTGGCTCGACCCGCCGCCATCCAGCGCTTGCCTGACGCACTTTGACTTCGACGGCAACGGCGCCATCGACATCGACGACTACGGCACGGTGCTGGGGCTGATCAATCCGCAGACGCCAACGTGCTTCGTGCCGGCGAATACCAGCGGGATGAATCCGTTCTTTTTCACAGGCCAGTCGGTTGATTTCATTGGTGGAGTCGCGGCAGCACGGGTCTTATATCTCTACCGCGAACGATTCTTCAACCCGGAGTCGGGGCGTTTTCTGTCGCGTGACCCAATGGGTGCCAGCCTGCTATCCGTGACCGCTTCGGGCGGGATAGAACTCACGACTGGCACCTTCCAAGACTTCGCCGAGCCCCTGAACGTCTATGAGTACGCGCGCTCGCGTCCAGGGCATTTCGTGGACGCTAACGGCGCCCAGGCATCGCCGCCACCTGAGACCAAGCCTCCGGCTCCTCCCGACAATCCTCCTGCTCAAAGTCAGCCTGGACCGCCGGGTAGCCAGCCAACTACGCAACCAGACAATCCCTGCAAAACGAACGAGCAGTGCTGCCCCTGCATCCTGTACGCCGAGTCGCGCAGCGACCCGCAGTGCATGAATGGGATCCTTTGCGTGCTGCAGAGACGTCAGGCGCTCTCGAACGATGCGAAGTGGGCAGGCCATTTCAGTGGCGAGGGCAGCTTCTGCGGGCAAACTCAGGTGGGCAAACGGATCGCAGGCACTTGGAATCAGGGATACCAGGACTGTTGCAAGTGCGGCACGCCGCCTAAAACGCCGGACGGGGACGCTATGTGGCGCGCAGCACATCATTGCGCCAACGGCTGTGACCGCGATCCATCGCAAGGAGCGCAGTTCTGGGGCGCAAGTAGGCAGGCCGTCGTTAACGCGGTCGGGCAGATAAACGTCAGTAACGGCAACTGCAGGATTTTCGGGTTGCCGGGTTGCAAGCAGTTCTTCGGCGTATGCAAAAGGCCGCCGCGTGCAGACGGTAAATGAGTGCCGTGATGCGTTTCTTCGAGCGTGTCTCCCCATGCCGCTGGCGGTGGCTGAAGGTGCTTCTCGCCGTTCATGGCGCCGCAATTGGATCCTGCGCTGGGCCTAGGGGTGCTTTTGATCAACTGCGTGGCAAGTCGGATAGAGTGGTGGGGGCAGCCCTTCGCCGACCGGCTGCCGGTGAGATGCCGCCGTTCGACATTAACGTGAACGAGGTGCGGGCATTCAGTCGTCATGGCATTCCGTGGGATGACGAGAACGCCGCCGGAGTGGAGGTTCTGTGGCTGACGATCCCGCCCGGAGAGCCCGGCAGCTTCCCCCCTTGGGCGCTCGTGCTTAACAGTTACTCCTCGTGTAGCAGCACCCTTTGCTTGATCTCGACCGGGGGAAAGGTGCTGACATCCCGCAGAGATTTGGGAATCGTGCAGGAGGTCTTCCGGGCCTCCATTGCGCCATCGCGCAATCCTCAGCTGCTCGTTCTGAGCAATCCTGATCGTGCCACGGGATACTTGGGGGGGGAGTTCCAATTGCTAGAGTTTGACGGGCGGCGGCTCCGATCGCTTGTGCGCGGTCCGCGCTATTCTACTCGGGACGTGGACCAGCAAGAGGTCCGGATGGCGTATCCGCTGGTCGTGGGTGACGACGGAAGACGCCTGATCGTGCCGGTTTTCCGATTAGCCACGCACGAGAGAGCAGAGAGCCATCGCCTCTCCGATTTGGAATGTGATTGCGAGCTATTGGAGTACACCTGGGACCCAGGCGAAGCGCGCTATCGGGAAGCCGCCCCCAGCAGCAGGCCGCTGCTTCACGATCTCAGCGGGGCGTGGGACTGGCGCGCCGGGTACAAGCCTGAGGCCGAAGATGTGGGAGCGATCCGAGAATAGAATCCAGTGCGGAATCGGCTCGCCGCCGGAGAACGGTGAGAGAATTGCGACGGACCGACCGCCCGGCAGGCGGCGTCCGCGCAGCGGGTGCGATGCATGATTCGCCGCCGCGCCCGTAAGTGAGCTTCGCCACGTCCGATGACGTTGGACCAGCGAGAAAAGGAGTTACGCAAATGGCCCGCTTCCCACTCGCCGGAATTGCTTCGATGTTAGCGTGCCTTATCGCACCCCTCGCTAACGCGGAGGTGCTCGTTTCCATCGCCACGCCGAACGGATCGCCAGAGTCCGGTTTTCAGGCGGGCGATGTGCTCACGTTGCCAGTCACGGCTCAAGGGGAATCGATCGCGGGATTATGCGCGATTGATTTCGACCTGACTTGCAACGACTGCAATTCCCTGCAGATCGTGTCTGTCGCCTTTCACCCGGCATTCTCGCTGGTGATCCCCGGCGGCAGCACGCCGCTCCCGGGGTCGGCATACCACACCTGCCGCGCGCGCCCGCCCGAGGCTGCCGGCGCAAGTTTGGCCGAGGCGGGCTCGGCGGTTCAACTTGCCACGGTCACGCTGCAAGTGCTCAGCGATCAGCCGGGACCGATCCCGCTGACGGTGCACGTCAAGGCGGCGACGGGCACTCGCGACAAACCTCCCACCCTCGTCCAGGCCATCGATAGTTCGGGCAACACGACGCCACCGCAGTCGGAAGAGGCGCAGGTGGTGATCGGTCCTCCGTCCGGCAGCGATCAACCGCCGCCGGCCGTGCCTCCGCCGCCGCAATCCGCGACCGTTACGCTCGAGGTGCGCGATTCAGCCGGCACTGTCGTCACCACGCTGGCGGCCGGACAGGCGTATGCGCTGCACTACACCGCTGACGCGAACCTGAACGGCTACGCACTGGGCGTGATCTCGGATTCCCCGGAAAGCGTGCTGGGTGGAGCGCAGTCACCGGCGGGCGAACCGTGGTCGGGCGCCGACCACTTTACGTCGTTGGACCTGTGCGGCACGGTAGGGCAGCCGATTCCCGCACCGGAATACGGCGAAGGGCTCTACCTGTGCGACACCGTCACCGGCGAGCTGTCCGGCAGCGGTGCGGCCGAAGCCCAGTTGCTCACCTTCACGCCTCAAGCCACCGGCGAACTGCTGCTGCACGTCAACTTCTGGCAGGCGGACGAATCCGGCGCCCACACGGCCGAAGGGCAGGCCGAAATCGCGCTCGCCGTGGAATGAGACGCACCCTCACCCTTGCCCTCTCCCTCGAAGGGAGAGGGTGGTGGCGGCACACCCGTCCATGTGCTGTACGCCCCGGCCCCCCGCCAGCGCGCCGGCCAGCGCGTCCGCCGCGGCGGATTGCGGCTAAACGTAGAAATCTGACGTGCCGCAGGATTTTGGCACACCCACCCATTCGACAGCACATGCATTCATGCGTCCTTTGACGATTCGGCCGCGG
>DASXUA010000376.1:0-11645 GCA_036505095.1 Phycisphaerae bacterium | reverse complement strand
GTGCGGCCCGTTCGGACCTGAACCGCCGAACAGGCGCGCGCTGTCGCTGTTGTGGCAATCGGTGCAGTTGATGATCGAGCTGGCGCTGTAGGGCGCGATCAGGCTGGGCACGTCGTTGTTGCGGCCGCGGGCGAAGACCGGATGGAAGGATGCGTTGCTGGTGCGGAAGTCGGCGCGCGCGTTGGAATTCGTAATCTGCCGCGTGACCGTCGGCCGGATCCCATAACCCGTGTCGGCATGGCAGCGTAGACACACCTCATATTCGACGCGCGCTTTCTGGAGGCTGCTGCCGAAAGCGCTGACGCCTTTGACGTTCGACATCTCGGGCTCGATGGGTAACAGCGTGGTGGCGATGGTGCGGATACCAAGCGTGCCGAGGCTCCCGCGCACCGAGTGCGGGTTGTGGCAATCGACGCATTCAACGTGTGGCCGAACGACGAGGTTTTCCTCGGCCGGATCATGAACGCCCAGCAGCCTCCGGCCGCTGTGATTGCTGCGTTTCTGGATTTCGGACGCAATGTTGAACGCGCTCACGTTGCCGCTATGGCAGTTCAGGCAACCGTCCTCTTCCCGCTGGAAGCGCAGCAGGCGCTCGGGATGCGGGGCGGAGTGCACTTTATGACAGTTGTTGCAGGCGTTGTCGCGCACCGTGCCGAACGCCAGGACCTCGCGCGGGTCGATCAGGCGCGGCGCGACCGTTGCAGCACTGTTGGCATGCGCCGACAGCCGCCACCCGGTGAGGTCGTGGCAGCTCAGGCAGATGGCTGAGCGCTGTTCCGGCTCGCGCAGGAAATTCCCGAGGCGGTTGTTGTGCGGGTCGTGGCAGGTCGTGCACTCGACCGTATCGTGTGGTCCGAGCGGCAGGCGCTCGCTGAGCGTGTCCGGATTGCGAAGCTGCCGATCGGCGGCGGCCAGCGCCCGGTCGTAGCGGAAACCGATGGGATGGTCGTCGCTCAGATCGGTCCCGAGCCCGCCGTGCTCCTTCGTCAGATGCGGGAAGGTCGTGTAGATCGGATCGGTCTCGCCGCGCGAGCGCACCAGCCCGACCGCCAGTACGCCGTCATGGCACGACAGGCACAATTTGCTCGCGCCGCGCGGCTGATCGACCCGCGCGTCGAGCGTGCTGGATTGATAAATGCGATATTGCCGCGGCGACTCGTAGCGATTCCACAGCGGCGTATCCGGCGCGCCGTTGTGCGGCGTATGGCAGAAGATGCAGATTTCCGTTTCAGTCACGGCCTTGACCGGCCCGGGGCCGCTGCGGGAAAGATCGTGTGGCGAGTCCTTCACGTGCCATTGGGCCAGCGCGGCGGCCGGAAAGGACAGCAGTGCCGCAAGGATTGTGGATTGCGGATTGCGAATTGCGAATTGTGCGCAGCGAAGATTCCTCATGGTGACTTTCCCCCGTCCGGTGCGGACGCGATGGCGCTTGGCGACGAAGCATCTTCCGGCGCGCCGAGGAATTGGAAGACCTGCACACGGCAGTTGTAGGTGTCGGCTACCCAGATGCGATCGTGCGCATCGATGCAGATG
Source organism: Phycisphaerae bacterium (assembly GCA_036505095.1). Classification (GTDB taxonomy): domain Bacteria; phylum Planctomycetota; class Phycisphaerae; order UBA1845; family UBA1845; genus DASXUA01. Next base: position 10,112 of record DASXUA010000376.1, on the reverse strand, counting down.
CCGGCCGGCAGATTGAACTCGCCGCGCCCGCCGCCTTCGCTGCCGAACGCCAGCAGCACCCGCCCGGCCGCGTCGAAGATCTGCACGTTTTCAAAACGGGCATCGACGACATAAATGTGACCTTCGCGATCGATCGCCACGCCGCGCGGCAGCGCCAGGTTCCCCGGGGCATCGCCCGGCGCGCCGATTGTGCCCAGGCGCTGTCCTTCCGGATCGAATCGCACCACCCGTCCCGCCAGCGCATCGGTGACGAGCAGCCCGACGGAAGAGTGAAATGCCAGTTGCGTGGGCGTGCTCAGCCCTTCCAAGGGGTCAGTAGTCCGGGGAAACGTGCGGATTGTCCGACCCGAGTCGTCAAGCACGTGGATGGAAGCGGTAGCCAAGTCGGAGACGAAGAGCTTTCCGATTTCCGATTGCGGCCTGCCCGCTACGACGGGATTTCCGATTCCGGACGGCGCGTATGCCAGTCCAGCCGGGCGCGCGATGGGCGATTCGTTGAAGCGCCGCAGCGGACCTCCGGCCTGCGAGACATAGATCGCTCCGGCCGCACTATCAGCCACGAATAGCCGCCCGCCGCCCCGTGCAATGGCTGACGGGAACTCGATGGTCCCTTCGCCAATCGTCGAGTGGGTGCGCGCCCTAAGATCGAATACGTGGACGCAGTGTCGGTCGGAATCAGCGACGAAGAGCTGGTCTTCTGGACTGACGGCCACGGCGTTCGGGGCGACGAGTTGCTTGATCTGTGTTTTGTCTTCGCCGGCGAGCTGTTGCCAGAACGACTTTTCGGGCTTGAGATCGTCGGGTGTGCGGAAAGCCCCGACGTAGCGGATGCGCGCCGGTGCCGGCGGGGACGGCCAAACAGGCGCATCGCCCGGCGCAACCAGAATCTCACCGGCCGGCCGCGTGCAGCCTCCGCCAAAGGCTGTAATCAACAGCCAAAGAATGGACAGCCCCGGAGGGGCAGTAGAATAAAGCCCACGGCGTGAGCCGTGGGTCGGCAATCGCGCGGGCAATTCAGCCCCAGAGGGGCGATAGAACTTCGTGCCAGCGTACAGCCGCGGCGCGGTAGCAACGCGAGAAGGGATTCCCGCGGAATGGGGTGTGAGAAAGGCTTCTCGCACCAGCGGATCGGAACTTCGCACCCGCAGCTCACGGGCAAGCGATAAGGCCGCTTGCCCATGCCACCCAATCTGAACCCTGAACCCTGAACCCTGAACCCTTCTCATCGCAGCAGGTCCCCCAACTCGCGGCGCAGCCGCAGCCAGACGCCGAAGCCGTCGTCCGGCGTGCCGGCGATGGTCAGCAGGTTGTACTCGGCCGTCAATTCGATCCGCGTGCGCCCGATGTGATAGATCAACGAGCCGTCAACGTCGACCCCGTGATTCACGCCGGAGCGCGAATCGTTCTGCCAGCGATAATACGCGGCCATGCTCCCGCTGAGGCGCGGGTCTACGTCAAACTGCGTGTCGACCCCCAGGTCCAGCAGGTCCACGTCGCGCGCCTCGTCATAGCCGGTAAAGTTGAAATGGCTGTAGCGGCCGGTGACGTTGGCGGTCAAACGGTTGTCGCGATACGCCACCCAGCGGCCATCCAGATGCAGCGCGTCAAAGGGATCGACCGTCCGGTCCTCATGTTCGTATTCGATGCCGGCGAACCAGCGATCCTTGGTGTAGTCGATGCCGACCCGGTGCCGCTCCAGATCGTCGGGAGTGTAGAAGTCGAGATAATCGTACACCTGCCGGACCTGCTGGCGGCGGTAGTCGAATTCATAGTACGGCCGCAGCCCGCAGGTGAATTGCTGTTCGAGCCGCGCATCGACCCGCTGGGTGTCGATGCGGTCGCGCGTGTTGCGGCGGTAGTCATAGGTGATCAGAACGGTGTCGCCGTCGGCGATGCTGCCGGTGGCCAGGCGGTGCAGCACGGTTCGGCCCTCAATGCGCATCACCAGGTAGTCGCGACCCAGAACGAAGTAACGGCTGCGCTGCGGGTTCGTCACCACAATCGTGTAGCGCAGCGCGCCGTATTCGCTCAGATAGATGGGCAGTGGATCGCGGAAGGTGCCCGACTCCTGCCGGCGAACATAGACGTCGTCGCCCTCGCTTTGTTTGAGCTGGTCCCACTGGTAGCCCAGCTCGGCCCGGAAGGTGCCCCAGGCATTCTTCTTGGTGTAGGCCTCGCGGAACCCGGCCCCATACAGGTTCGTTCGCAGGCCGTCGTCAAAATCCTGGTTTTGCCCGAACAGGTTCACGGTCGAGGTGAGCGACTGATACAACTGGTGCACCAGCGTGAACTCGCCGCGATTGGAAACGAAGCCGATCCGGTCGTAGTTCTCTTTCTGCAGCGAATAGGTCCAGTACGTCGAGAGGCTGTCGGAGTGCTTGAGGGTCAGCCGCGGCGTGAATTCGAACAGGTCGCGCGCCAGATCGCCGTCTTCCTGCTGCAAGCGCAGCGTCGTGTCGAGCCGGTGTTGCTGCTGGCGTCCGAAGGTCAATTCGTCTTCCAGCGTCCACTCATGCCGGCGCGAGTCGAAGTGTCCGGAAGATCCCTGGACGTCTTCCTCCAGATGGTTGTAGTCATAGGTCAGGTGCAGGACGTGCTGCTCGGTAAAGATGACGTCCGCGCCGTAGTTGAGGCGCACCTCGTCGGTCTCTTCCTCGTCATAGCGATAGGCGTCGCCGTCGAGATTCACCTTCTCGCGCTCGATCGTCAGGTGCATCGGGATGATGTCACTGCGCAGGCTGAAGTTGACGCCGTAGAGCGTCCGCTCCTCATCCAGCGACGGAATGAAGCGGCGCGGAATTCGATTCTGCGCGCGGCGCGCATAGACCTCGGCATTCAGCGCCCCGCCCGAGAAGGCGCGCCCGCGGAGATCAAAGTCCAACAGCACGCCGCTGTCATTGTCGGTCTGCGGCTTGCCAAACAACTCTTCGCGGAAGTGGATCTGCTCGAAGCCAAAGGCGAAGCGGCCCTCGTACTCGAAAATGTTGGGATGATAAATGTCGCCCTGCAGTTCGACGCCGAACTTCTCGCGGAAGCCCCATTCGGTATTGCGCTGGCGAACTTCATGCCGTGGGAAAGGCAGTAGCCAGAAGTCCGCGGGCCGTGCGCCGAGACGATGGTAGCGCTCCTGCTCATAGCGGCCTTCCAATTCGATATAGCCGCCCAGGCGATCGAGATGAAAGCAGCCCGGTCGTTGCGGCTCCCAAGGTCGGCCCGGTACCAGCCACTGGCGCTGGGGACGGCTCTCGCCATCCGCGGGCTGCGCGTCATCCTCAGTTTGCGAATCGGAATCGGGTGGTTCGGACTGCGAAGCTGGCGCGTCCGCGGCGTCGGAAGCAGTCAGCCGTAAGGAGAAGGTGTCATCAAGCGCAGGCTCGTCACCGGCCACGCGGGGCGTGGTCCAAAACAACACGGCCAAAAGCCAAAAAACCTGTCCGGGTCGCACCGTGCCGCGCCTGACGATGGATCACCGCCGGCCGCGCCGCCGACCGGTCCCGAGCCGAGTTTACCCGGTCCGCCAAGCGGCCGGAAGCATTTCTTGGCGACATTTTTGCTTGCAGGCCGAATTGCCCGTGGCTATCGTTAGCGGTGGATCGCGGCCGCGCATGTTATCTCCGTGGCGGATCGACGATCTCGGGACCTTCCAGCGAGGAGGTGAGGCAATGCCTTGGTGGTGGTATGCTGCGATTGCGGCCTTCGTGGCGCTGCTCGTTTTCTATTTCTGGAACAAGAAGCGCCAGGCGGGCTGACCCCCCATCGGCGTGCGGCTTAGCGCGGCTGGAGCGTCAGCAGCGAAATCTCCGGCCGGCAGAAGAGCCGTAGGCGCGGTGCAAACTGCCGTTCGTGCCCGACTCCGCGGCTGACGTAGAGCCTGTGCCCGTGCACTACGGACGCGCCTCCGCCTGCGCTGGAGCGCGGAACCTGCGTAAAGGTCACGAGCGGACCGAACCCCGGGATTTGCACCTGTCCCCCATGCGTGTGCCCCGCCACGACCAGGTCGATGGCCGATCCGCGCGGCAAATACAGCACTGGATCGGGCCGATGCGTGAGCAGGATTCGAAAGCCCGTCCGTTCGCTCGTCGGATTCGATAGTTCAGCGATCTTTGTCTGGGCCGCGTCGCTCTCGAACGCCAGTTCCACGCCGCCGATTGTGAGTTCCAGGCCGCCAACGCGCGTCGTGGTGATTTCATTACGCAGCAGACGAATGGGAGTGCCCTCGACCATCTGCTCCAGCCAGCCCGGCGCGCTGTCGCAATCGCCTTCCACGGCGTAGACCCCGCCCGGCGCGTGAAGTTGCGACAACAGCTCGCGCATGGCCGGGAGTTGCTCTGCAAATTCAGCATCGCTGCCCGTGAAGAGATCGCCGGCAATCAGGATCACGTCGGGTTTCTGCGCCATGAGCGTCTGAACAGCGCGGCGGTCGTAATCGTCTACCGCCGAGGTCTGCAAGTCGGCCAGCACCGCCACCCGGACGTGCACGGGGTGTTCTCTCCAGCGCGAGGCGGCGATCTCGAACGGTGTGCGCTCGACTACCAGCCAATACGGCTCAATGAAAGTGGCATACGCACAGATCGGCGCAGCTAGCAGCGACAACCATGCCCATGCGCGGACGATCAACCCTGGCTTGGGAAAGGGGCAAGCGCGTGCCTGCCGCAGAACGGCGAAGCCCAGCAGCGGCAAAACGATGGCAATGTCGGCATACGCCATCGTCATGGCCCCAAACAGCCCCGCCCAGGGCAGGGTCAGCACGAGCAGCTTGAACAGAAAGAACAGCGACGTGCCCGCGGCGGCCACGATGACGCGGTGCAGACGCGGACACGAGCGCGCCGCGGCCCCGCGCCCAGGCCGTCCCCACCAGCGCACGCCTAACAGCCGCGAGGCTATGAACCAGTCGCTCAGGCTCGACAGCGCTATCCAGGCACGGAACAGGTTCAAGACCATGCACTTTCGATCAATTGCCGGATTCGACTACAGTATACGCCGCTATGCAACGGCGATCGTGGTTCAGCATCTCTCTGGCCGCCAAGTGCCGCTACCTGTTCGGCGCCGCCGTCATTTTCATCATCGCCGTAGCATACTACGTTCCGTGGACCCGGGTCAGTTCGCTGGCCAACGAGGTTTATTCGAAAGAGGCGCAGCGCATCGCGCTGGCGGCCCGCTTGCCGATGGACGAAACCAACTGGGAAGAGTCGCAGAAACGCCTGAATGACCAGTGGCCGGAATATGCGCGGATGGCTGGGCTGCGCGGCGCGGCGCCGCGCCTGGTTTCGATCAATTCGATCCCCCGATCGATGCTCCGCGAGAAGCGCGGTTTCGAGGCCGAATCGATCGATACCTTCGAGCGTGACCCGACGCGCAGCTACACCTACAAGATTCAGGACGACGGGCGGACCTTCCGCCTGGCCTGGCCAGTGCGCTCGATGCTGCCCGATGCCCGGCCGGCGGCACTGCTGGGCATCATTGACGTGACCATGCCCATCGACCGCAAGCTGCAGGAACTCGGCTGGTGGAACCTGGCGGCTTTTCTGCTTTCCGGCGCGGTCGCCGGGATGCTGGCGATCCTGGTCTTCTATCTGATCACGCAGAAGCTCATCCTCTCACCCGTGCGCGACCTGCGCGGCGTCGCCGAGCAGGTGGCCGCCGGCGACCTGGAGGTGCGCTCCGGCATCGCCACCGGCGATGAATTCGAGGAGCTGGCCGAGAGTTTCAATGACATGCTGGCGCACTTGAAGGCCACGCAGGACGAGCTGCGCACCATCAATCGCTCGCTCGACGTGCGGCTCGGCGAGTTGGCCGAAACGAACGTGGCGCTGTTCGAATCCAACCGGCTCAAGAGCGAGTTCCTGGCGAACGTTTCGCACGAGCTGCGCACGCCGCTGGTATCGATCATCGGTTTCGCCGAGCTGCTGCGCGACGCGGCCGAGAATCCCAGCGTCGATCGCCGGCGCTGGGTGCGCTATGCCGAGAACATCCTGGTAAGCGGCCGGATGCTGCTGGATATCATTAATGATTTGCTGGACCTGGCCAAGATCGAGGCCGGCCGGCTCGAGTTGCACCTGTCCGAATTTCCGCTGCGCGACGTGTGCGAATCCATGCTCGACTTCATTCGGCCGCTGGCGGATAAGAAAAACCTTGCGCTCGAAGTGGCGCTGGACGACGATCTGCCGCGCCTGCGCTCGGACTCCGGCAAGATCAAACAGATTCTCTACAACCTGCTCTCCAACGCCGTGAAGTTCACGCCCCCCGGCGGCCGCGTGGGGCTGGCGGCCGGCGCGGTGCGAGAAGCGATTCTCGCACCAGCGGACCAGCGCGCACCGGCGGGCAGCGATGGCCTGCGCGTCGAGCTGACGGTGTGGGACACCGGCCCGGGCATCTCGCGCGAAGACCAAGCCGTCATCTTCGAGAAATTCCGCCAGCTCGATGCCTCCAAAACCCGCGAGTACGGCGGCACCGGTTTGGGGCTGGCGATCACCCGCGAGCTGACCGCCATGCTGGGCGGCGCTGTGCGCGTGGAAAGCGAACTCGGAGTGGGCAGTCGCTTCACCGTCACGCTGCCGTTGGAAGCCCCGCAGGATTCGCGCCGTCCGCTGCTGGCATTGACCTGAAATCGAGTGGTTATCGGGCAGCGCGCCGGCCGCGATCAAGTTGCGCGTGGCCACATCCGAAGAATCACCTGGGGACGCTCGCCGCCGTCCCGAGGGCCGTGCGCCATGTCCACGGCGCCGCTGCTGGAAGAAATACCGACGTCCGTTGTGCCTGGGCCCCAGGAGCGCCGCGTGCGCGCGATCCTGCACGAGGCTGCGCGGCGCCGCGCTCCGCTGCGGCTGGTTTCGACCGGCCCATCCGGTTCATTCGCGCTGCGCGGATGTCTGGTGCGGGCCGACTCCGACGCGCTGAGCGCCGTGCTGCTGGGCGAGGGACTGCGTCTCGGGCAGACATTGTGCGCGCGTCAGTACGACGCCACGCTGGACCTACCGCAGGGCGCGCACGGTTTTGCGACGCGCATCCTTTCGCTCGCGCGCACTCAGGAAGATTGGACGGCGCGACTCATGTGGCCCAATACGTTGCGCACTACTGACCGGCGGCGCTTCTGGCGCGCACGGCTCAAAAGTTCCAGCCGGGTGCAGCTCGAATGGGAAGACGGTGCGGCGCCATCGTCATGTTCCGGGCGCTTGCTCAACATCAGCGTTGACGGGCTCGCGTGTCTGCTGCCCGGTGACGCGGCCGATGGGTTGCGCGTCGCCGCGCGCGTGCGCGTCCGGTTCCATTTGCCCCAGACGCCCGAATCGTTCGACATGCAGGCTCAGGTACGCGCCGTGACGCCCGGATCGCAGGCCGGCAACGTCGTATGCGGACTTCAGTTTGTTCAGGATGCCCAACACGAACATTACCGGCGGCTGGCCGAAATTCTGCACGAGGGAGGACCAACAGCATGAGATCTGCCGAGACCCTGAACCGCACCGCGCCGCGCGCCCGTGCGAGCGCCGCCGCGCCCGAGATGCCGCGGCAACGTCGCGATGAAATCCTGCTGGAGGCCGCGGCGCAACTGACGCCGGTGGTGCTGACCGCCCGCACGGCGGAATGCTGGCAAGTATACAAATCGCGCCTGCTGTCGGCCGAACCCGGACAGCGCCTGCTGGTCGAGCGGTCAGACAACACACCCGGTGGTCCGCCGGAAATCGCGCCGGGCGAAGAGTTGGGCGTGACTTTCCGCCGCGGTCATCGCAAATGCATGTTCTCGGCGCGCGTGCAGCCGCCCGCATCCGTGGTACTGGGCGATCGCCGTCACACTGCGCTCGTGCTGAGTTGGCCTGATTGGATGCAGGAATTCCAGCGCCGCGTGTATCAGCGCGTCGCACCTCCGCCGGATCAGTCGATCGAGGTACATGTTTGGCGCGGTGGCGCGGAGCAGCGCCCGGCCAGTTCAGCCGCAGCCGGCAGCGGGGTGCACGTCGGTGCTGTCTGCGATTTGTCGGTTGGCGGAATGGCGATGACGTTGGCCGGCGTGCACCCACTCCGTGCCGGCGACGCGCTGGGTTGCGCCTTCTCAGCCCGTCCCAACGACGAGCCCTTCGTCCTGGACGCCACGCTGCGGCACGTCGGCCGGGACGCGGAAGGCCGGTCCGTTCTGGGCTTACAGTTCGTCGGACTGGAAACCTCCGGCTATGGCCGTGAGGCCGTCACCCGGCTGGCGAAAACCGTAACGGGCTTCCATCGCTTGCAGTCGCGTCGCAACGAGGCCCGTTGGCGACGCGCTCCCAAGCCGGTATGATGCGGTGATGATCCGCTTCACAATTCTCTCAACGTCCTGGGGCCCGTTCGCGCTGATCAACGGCGCGCGCGGTCTGCTGGCCAGCCATCTGCCGGGCGTCAGTGAGCGCGCTCTGCTGGCGCGCATCCGGCGCGATTGGCCCGGCGCCGTCGAGGACGCAGCGCAGCTCGGTTCGCTGCGCGGCGCGCTCGTTGACTACTTCGACGGCGACCTCGAAGTCGATCCGGCGCGGCTCGACGTGCCGCTGGACTTGAGCGAGATGACTCCTTTCCGTCGCCGCGTGATGCTGGCCTGTCGGGCGATCCCGCGCGGTCAGACGCGCAGTTATGCCGACCTGGCGCGCTGCGCCGGCGTGCCGGGGGCGACGCGCGCGGCGGGCAGCGTGATGGCGCACAATCCGTTAGGCCTGCTCGTGCCCTGCCACCGCGTGCTGCGCTCGGACGGTTCGCTCGGAGGATTTAGCAGCCCGGGCGGAGTCAAACTCAAGCGGCGGCTGCTGGAGCATGAAGGCGCATGGCTCCCGGCCCGGCCGGAGTCCTCACCTGCGGCGTCGGCGGCGTAGTCGTCAAAATGCTGGCCTTCGTTTCCGTTTGGATGGGTTTGGCCTGTCTGCTGCTCGCGCTGGGCATGCTGATCTATCGCCCGCTTTTCAACGACGTGAGCCTGGTCGTGCTGTTGTACTTCGGCGTTCCCGGCACGCTCTGCCTGGCCGGGCTGGTGCTGTGGGCCCACCGAAAAAATGGCAGCGCTGATCCGGCCGTCGGCCTGCAGCGCCGCCAGTGCAAGGTCGCCATCGGGCTCGGGCTCGCCGCGGCCGCGATCGTTTACGCGCTGGTCATCGCTGCCCAACGCGTATCGAGATCCTGAAGATTCTCCGAACGGGGCCAGCGCGGCAGGAGCCGGACCGGCCGGCGCGTAGCCGCTGGCCGGAGCGCGACAGCACCGAGCGCGGGATCAACCCCGCAACCGCTCGGCGAGCGCGGTGTTTCGCCGCTCGGCCTCGATTCGCCCGGCGGCGGTCGACAGGGCGCGGCGCGTGCCCACCAGCACGACCAGCTTCCGACCGCGCGTGATGGCGGTGTAGATCAGGTTTCGCTGCAGCATGATGTGATGCGACGGGTGCACGATGACCACGACGGCGGGGTACTCGCTACCCTGGCTCTTGTGAATCGTGACGGCATAGGCCGGCGTCAGCTCGTCCAGTTCATTGAATGCGTATTTTACGGCCCGACCATCGAAGTCGGCCTCCAGTTCCTGCTCCGCGGGGCTAATGCGGCGGATGAACCCCACGTCGCCGTTGAATATATCTTTGTCGTAGTTGTTGACGATCTGCATGATCTTGTCGCCGACGCGCCAAGTGGATCCCATGCGTGGCAACTCGGCCTTGCCCGGTGCGGCCGGATTGAGCTGCGATTGAAGCAGCCGATTGAGGCGGTGAGCGCCGAGCGCATGTCGGTTCATCGGCGTCAGAACCTGCAACTGAGTCATGGGGTCTAATCCGAATCGCGTGGGAATGCGCTGCGTGACCAGTTGCACGATCCGTTGCTGCACCGCTTCCTGCGATTCGGCCGCGACGAAATAGAAATCCGACAGTTCCGCCGGCGGCGCCAGGTCAGGCATCTGACCGCGATTGATCGCATGCGCGGCCTGCACGATGAGGCTCTGCTGCGCCTGTCGGAAAATTTCGGTCAGCCGCACCGTCGGCACCGCGCCCGACTCGATGATGTCGCCCAGCACGCGCCCGGGCCCGACCGATGGTAACTGGTCCACGTCGCCGACCAGCAGGACCGCGGCCTCATCCGGAATGGCATCGAGCAGCGCGCGACCCAGCGCGATGTCG
>DASXUA010000375.1:0-5092 GCA_036505095.1 Phycisphaerae bacterium | reverse complement strand
TGTGCGCAAGGCGATTGCCGGTGCAGCGGACGGGTCGCTGCTGGCGCGCAACCTCGTGCAGCGGTTTGGGAAGAATGGCGAGGCCCTGCAGCAGTTGCGTGCGCGGTATGCCAGCCGATGATGGAATGCTTGTGTGGGGTGGCATGGGCAAGCGGTCTTTCGCTTGCCCGTGCGCGCCGCAACGCGCTCACGGCCAAGCGATAAGGCGGCTTGGCCGTGCTACCCAGAACGGGCACGGGAGCATGGCCGATCCGCTGGTGGAGGCCGCGCGGCACGGAGACCGCGACGCATTCGGGAAGCTGTACGACCACTATGCGCGCATGGTGCACGGCATCGTGCTGGCGCGCGTGCCACGTGCCGAAGCGGACGATCTGGTGCACGATGTGTTTCTGCAGGCGCTGCGCAAACTGCATCGGCTACGCGACGGAACGGCTTTCGGAGCCTGGTTGGCGGCCATCGCGCGCAACCGGGCGAACGACTTTCACCGCCGCACGCCGAAGAGCGAGTCCCTCCCGGCAGACGTCGTGTGTGAGGATCGGCACGAAGCGGACGCGGCCGAGATTCTGGAAGCCATCCGTGCACTGCCCGAGACTTACCGGGAGACGCTGATTCTGCGGCTGGTGGAAGGGCTGACCGGTCCGGAGATCGCGGAACGCACCGATCTGACGCCCGGATCTGTGCGCGTGAACCTGCACCGTGGCATGAAACTCCTCCGCGAAAGACTGGGATGGGGGGAACCGAAATGAGCGGCGACGAATACCTCTGGGAGGGCAGCGGTGAGCCGGATCCCGAAGTCGCGCGACTGGAACGCGCGCTCGGGCCGTTGCGCTATGATCGTCCCCGTCCCGAGATTCCCGTGCGCGCACGACGCATTCGTCTCTGGCCGATGAGTCTGGCGGCGGCGGCTGGCCTGGGCCTGGCATTTGGCGTCTGGTCGCTTCGCCGCGCGCCGCAGCACACGGTCTGGCAAATTTCTAATTCTGGCAAAGCGCGCGCGGTTTCTACGGGCGAATGGCTGACGACCGATGCCGCTTCGAGCCTGACGCTGACGGCCGCGCAGATCGGGCACGTCGATCTGGCGCCGAATACGAAGCTGCATTTGAAGACTACCAAGAAAACCGAGCACCGCCTGGAACTCGCCCAGGGAAAGATCACCGCCTACATCACCGCGCCGCCGCGGTTGTTCTTCGTGGAGACGCCGTCGGCAGTCGCGGCCGACCTGGGCTGTGGTTACTCGCTGGAGGTCGATCCGTCCGGCGACGGCTTCCTGCACGTGATGTACGGCTGGGTCGAATTGCAGCGTGACGGTCGTACGGCGCTGGTACCGTCGAGCGGGCAGTGCCGCATGCGCGGAAAGATCGGTCCGGGAACGCCGCATTTTGAGGATGCGCCCGCGGAGCTGCGCAATGCCCTGGATCGTTTCGATTTTGAGCGCGGTGGCGCGACGGCGCTCGATATCATTCTACAGGCCGCGCGTCTGCGCGATACGTTGACGCTCTGGCATTTGCTGACGCGCGTGGCGCCGCCGGAGCGCGGGCGCGTGTACGACCGGCTGGCGGCCCTGTCCGCTCCGCCGGCGGGCGTCACGCGCGACTTGATCCGCCAGGCAGATGATCACGCGCTCCAGGAATGGAAGACTGAGCTGAAGAAGGACTGGTAACGCGCCCAGGGCAATCGATTTCCGGCGCGCTCCATCCAAGCTGCGGCTCGGTCCCAGAAAATCATTCCGCGATCAACACCATTCCGTAGGTCCGGACCTCCCGTCAGCAATCGGAGCAATTCTAACGTAGATTGTACGTTAGCGGCCGCAGTCGCGGGGACAAAGCCCGCTGAGACGCTTTCGCCCGGCCGCAGATTTACAGGAGGGATCGCGCATGACTCGTCATACCCTGTTGAAAGTCGCGGCATGTTCGTTGGCAGGCATCGTCGTGGTGCTGTGGCCGGGATGCAGCCCGTCGGGTTTCCCGGTCGGCGGCGGAACGGGAAATGTGCGCCTATCGATTACCGACGGCCCGTTTCCATTTGAGTTCGTCCAGGAGGCGCTGGTGACCATCACCCGTGTGGAGGCGCGCCGCAGCCACGCAGGTGAGATGGATGCCAACGTCAACGGCACGGACGATCAGAATGCGAACATGGCCGAAAGTGAGCGGGCTAATCCTGGTGCCGGCGACGATCCTGGCGCCGCCGGCGAGGCCGGCAGCAACCAGGCGGAAGACGCGGAGGCGAATGGCAATGCGAACTCGGCCGGCGCGTCGGGACGTCCCTGGGTCGTGCTGTTCGACGATCCGGCCGGCAAGTCGTTCAATTTGCTCGACCTGCGCAACGGCCAGGCGGATCTGCTGGCCGATGCGATGGTACCGGCCGGCACGTACACGCAGATGCGCCTGGTAGTCATGTCCGGACAGATCACGCTGACCGACGGCCGCATGTTCCCGCTCGACGTGCCCAGCGGCGACCGGACCGGCATCAAACTCAATTTTACGTTCGACGTGCTCGACGGGCAGCAGACGGAGCTGCTCCTCGACGTTGACCTCAGCCGGGCATTCCGTCCGGTACCGGCTGGGCAAGTCGCGGACGTGACGGTGATCCAGGAGTTTCAGTTTTCGCCGGCGGTAGCGATGCGGCTGATCAATGTAGTGAGCGGCGGCAACGTGACCGGGATGGTCATGGACGCTGACGGCAATCCGGTGGCCAATACAGCGGTGACGGCATTTGCCGGCGATACCGAAGTAACCAGCACTTCGACGGACGCGGATGGCACCTACGCGCTGGCCGGTCTGCCCGCCGGGACTTATCGGCTCGAATTCTCAGCGGCAGGATTCGATACCACATCGCTCATGGACGTCGCAGTTCAGGGCGGTCGCACGACGAGTGGCGTGAACGCCACGTTGATGACAGCCGCAGTCGCGCAGCCATAGCGCGGCCGCACAACATGCACAATCTCAGCCCCAGAGTGCCCGGGAGGACGAGCTTCCCGGCGCGCGGCGGCTCGGCAGGAGCCTCGCCCTCCCTCTCTGGGGCTGATAAGTTTGTTAGCACGATCAAAGTTGCGAGGCCGCTCTTGGAAGCGCCAGCCAATTTGCCAGCATTCGACCACGTCCCCGGCGATGCCGCCTGTCTAACGTGCGGCTACAACCTGCGCTCATTGCCCATCAGCGGAGTGTGCCCGGAGTGTGGCCACGAGGTGGAGGAGACGCTGCGGAACGCCTTGATCTATGCCGACCCACTTTGGCTGGAAAGAGTACGCAGCGGAGCGCGCATGCTGGCGCTCACGCCACTGGTGTGGCTTTCCGCCTTCCTGGGCTTGGCCGTGCTGACCGCAATGACGGGTGGGGCTTTGGTCTCCGTGCTCGCGGTCATGGGAACGGCGGGTTTGATTCTAGCGTTCTTGATCTATGTTGCCGGCGTCCTGGAATTCACCTGTGAACCAGCGGACGATCCGTGCGCCTCGCGCTGGACTCCCGGTGTGCTGGCGCGGTTTTGTCCGCTCGCGCTAGTCATCCTCGTGGCGGCGGCGTTCGCGCTCGGATCCGTGGGCTCAGAGGTGTTGGCCGGTTTTGGCGCCGTACTGATCTTCGTCGTCTTGCTGGTGTGGGCGGCTTTGCTGGCAGTCCACGGCGAGCGGCTGGCGCGGCGCGCCGCCGAGCGGCGCGTCGCGCGCTGGGCGCGGGCCATCAGTGTGGCAGCGTTTGTAACCGCCGGTCTGGGGTTGGCCATCAACCTGACCGTGCTCATTTGGCTCCAGATCGCCCCCGGCGTGCAGACATTCCCACCGGCGTGGCTGGGCATCACCCTTTCGATGGATGTGTTGGCTCTACCATGCATACTTGTATTTCTGTGCGGGCTCATGCGCCGAATTGCGCGCCTACTCGACCGAGCCCTGACGATTGCGCAGGCGTTTCGCGCCGTTGGCCAATGATCATGCTCCCTTACGCTCGCCGTTCAGAACCGCGACCGTAAGGGAGCGTCAACGGCGCTCATGCCCGACAACGCGCAGCGCAGGTCGCTGACGCTCGCGGTTCTGAACGGTGTGCCGCTTGGGGTCAGCGGGCGTCGTTGGGTTTGAAGTCCAGGCCGAGGATGTAGTTGGCCCAGCGTCTTTCGAAGGTTTCGTCAAGCGGACCGAAGGCGCGCTCGAAGTCGGCCAACTCTTCTGCGGGCGTGAACTCGCGGCCGACCGGACGCTGCGCGAGCGCGCGCAGGTAGTCGGCGAATTCGGCGCGGCGGGCGCGCTGCAAATAGCAGACCAGCGACCAGGCCTGCGCATAGCGGTAGATCAGCGAACGATTTTCCTGATCCAGCAACATGCGCACGTCGCCCACCAGCTCACGCAGCGGGGCAAACTCGCCGGTGTTCATTGCGCGGCGCACCTGCTCGTCGGTCAGGCGCGCCCCATTGTTCTGCTTCTGACAGGCGTCGCGAAAATCGCGCAGGCGGAGTTGATTGAGGGCTACGGCGCCGGCGCCCGCGTTGCCCGGAGGCGTCTCAAAAAGACAGGCCAGTCCTTCGGTCAGCCAGTTCGGGTTCTGGCCGCCGATGACGTGCACGCCGAGGTTGTAGAGAATCTGATGGGCGGCCTCGTGCTGCACGATCAGCCGATTGCGGCGCTCCACGTGTTCATCGCGCTGCCGTTCGAGGCGCGCCAGCTCCTGCCGCAGGCGCGCTATGGCGCTGGAGTTCGCGGAGCGACGCTTGCCCTCGCCGGCGAGCGGTTCGAGCGCTTTGCGACGGCCCTCGATTTGCTCCAGGAGCGGCCGCAGCAACGGGTCGTCCAGCGAATCATAAAAGGCTGCGCGGTTGTTGCCGCTGTAATAGAACCCGGACCAGGCGCCGGCACTGGAGCCCAGGGAGCGCGCGTAGGCATCGAACTCGGCGTAGCTGGCGAAGAAGTAGACCTCCAGACGCTGCGCGAGGGACTGACAGGGAATGCCGTTGAAGCGGCAAAAGCGGAGCACGCCGTCGAACGTGGCCTCGAGCCGCTGGCACAGGTCACGCGCGCTGAGGTCGGAGGCGTCGTAGGCCACGACGAAATGGTCGGTGCGGCGCGTTTTGAAAGCATGGCCGACGAGTTCCGCGGCCGACGCGCCCAAAG
>DASXUA010000374.1:0-2598 GCA_036505095.1 Phycisphaerae bacterium | reverse complement strand
ACTCACCGATTGGCGTAGCGGGCGGCCGTGGTGGCGCGGGAGAGCCCTACGTAATAGATCGCCAGGCCGACAATGTAGGGCAACAGCCGAACGAGTGCCGCCGATGCGCCGGAACGCAACAGCCTGCCTTCGAAAAAATTGACAAAGAGCGGCTCGAGCAGCGTCAGCGCGAGCGACCAGACCACCAGCACGAGCGTCCACAATACAAGAAAGCCGCTTAGATACGAGCCCATCTGCATCGAGATGCTCATCAGGTTGCGGCCCGCGCGGCGCCGGCCGCCGGCGCCGTGTCCGCCGGCCGACAACGCCAGCAGCAAGACAGCGCCCGCGGCCATAAAGCCGGCGATCGTCAGGCCAATGGCAAGCGTCGCTCGCTCCTGTTCCATGCCGGGTAGACGCCCGGTCCGCACCACGCGGATGAACGGGATGCCGAGCATGGAGAGAATGGCGATTAGCAGTAGATTCAGACCCAGGAAAAGGCGATGAGCACTGTTGGCCGGCGTGACGCGTAATTGTCGTCCGAACCAGGTCGGGCGCAGCACAGCATCCAGCGTGCAGCGCCACCAGGCCTGCCAGTTTCCGACTTGGCGCCGGCTCTCCCAAATCACGCCGGGGCGCGCATTCGGGCCCAAGGAATCTGCCACATGCATTCCACATTCGGAGCAGCGCCCGGCGAGGTCGGCGCCGGTCAGATTGTAGCCACAGAATTCGCACAGCGGCGGGCGTGACGGCGCGGATACCGTGCGCGGCGCGCCGACCGCGCGCAGCACTGACCAGAAAATCCACGCCAGGGTCGTGAGAATCAGAAGCACGAACAGCGGCTCCCGAAAACTTATGTTCCAGGGGAAGACTGCCAGCACGCCCACGACCAGCACCGCGACGACGGCCTGAGGCGTCTGCAGCCAAACGCGCCGCACCGCATGGGCGAGGCTCGCAAGCACCGGCTCGTCGCGCGCTCCGAACGGCATGACCAGCAACGCGAGCAGCACCAATCCAATCTCGGCGAACGCCGCCCCCAACGCAATCCACCATGCTTCGTGGCGCCATTCGTGCCAGATCCGCCTGGCCCCGACCTGAAACGCCATCCAATCGAGCGAACCGCTGGCGTCGTTCCAGGCCTCCAAAACGAATATCGCCCCGATCGTCAGCAGCAGCGCCCCTAATTGAACCAGAAACGCCGCGCGTAACGGCACGTCGTTGGTGCGGCGCGCGGTGGTCACCGGAAACAGCCAGCACGTCGCCAGGGCGTACCAGCCCGGCCAGCGCCATACGACCTGCGATGAACACGCTGCGGATGACATGCCGGCCGTGATCGTACTCGCAGGCGCGGGCCATTTCACGTGGCGAATGGCGGTGGAATTCAATTCACTTCTTGCGATGAGGGCTCAAACCTGTTCACATGCCGCGCATGAGCCGTGGTCGCGAGACCGCACGCAGTGAATGTTGAGAACTGCTGCCGTGTACCCGGTGTTGGCCTGATTGCCCCGTAGGGGCGCGCTACGACAGCCCAGGGCAACGCCCTGGGAACCGAGGCGCCGCAGGTGAACAGCCCTGAAAGGGCGCGCCAAGTTGCACGCGAGCATTAGCGCGCTCTTTCAGAGCTTGGCATACCCTCGTGTGAAGCATACCCAGGGCGATGCCCTGGGCTGACCTAGCGCAGGGCTTCGCTCTGCTGGGCCCGAGACAGGCTTGCGAGTGCAGACGCATGCCGCGGCCCCCCCGATGCTCAGCCGCCGGGCCGCGACGTTGCATCGATAGAACTGCGAGAATAGGGCCATGATGATTGAGCGGCTGATAACCGGAGTCCTCCTGATGGTTGCCTTGTCTTCAACAGCACGCGCCGCGGCGCCGGCCGAGGAGCTCGACGCGCTCTTTCGCGATTACTGGGAAGCCACGCTGCGGCGCAGCCCGACCTTTGCTACCGAACTGGGCGACCATCGCTACGACGACCGTCTGGAGGACCTCTCCGAGGCCGCGCACGCCGAGCGCATCGCTGAAGTCCAGGGCTTTCTGAAGCGGCTGAAGGCGATTCCGGCCGAGCAACTCAGTGATCGCGACGCGCTGAATCGCGAGATCTTCGAGCGCACTTTGCAAGATACACTGGCGGCCGTGCCGACCCATCCGGAATGGACGCCGCTCAATCATCTGCACGCTCCGCACTTGTCGCTGCCATTGCTGCAAGTGTCACATCCGTTCAAATCCGAGAAAGATGTTCAGAATTATGCGGTGCGGCTGCGCGGCTTCGGCAAGCAAGTGGACGATTGCATCGCCTGCCTGAAAGCCGGAATTGAGCACAAGCACGTCTTGCCGAAGATTGTCGTCAACAAGACGATCCCGCAGATTCGCTCGCAGATCGTGACTCGCGCTGAGGACAGCGAGCTCTATCGGCCACTCACTAAGCTACCCGACGCAATTAGCGAGGAGAAGAAAACTGCGCTTCGAGCGCTCGTGGCCGAAGCGATTCTCCGGAATGCCGTGCCGGCCTATGAGCGCCTGGCGAAGTTCGTCGAGCAGGAATATCTGCCCGCCAGCCGCGAGGACGTGGGCATCTGGGCCGTGCCGAACGGAGACGAACTCTACAACATCGCAGTCCGATTG